>NC_022444.1:3677278-3693899 GCF_000468495.1 Megalodesulfovibrio gigas DSM 1382 = ATCC 19364 | reverse complement strand
CGGACTCTCGCCCGAACCAGCTGCTCTCGCAGAAGCCTGCAGCTCCCGCCCTTCCCGCTGCCACCCGGCGCCGTCCCGTCTGGGTCGTTGCCGTTCTCGTCAGCGCGAAGGATCAGTTTCTACAGAACCTCGCCGCGTTCGTCAACACCTTTTTTCGCTTTCCTCGATTTTTTTTCGAGGCCGGCTCGCCGCCCCAGGACACTCAGTGTCCCAAACCCGCTTTGCCGAAGCACCACCCGCCGCACCTTCGCGCCGCCGATGGAAGTGTTCACTGTCGGTTTTCAGAGAGCTTCTCTCGTTTCGCCCTCGGCTTTCGCGTCGAGCGGAGAGACTGCTTACATCTTCCCTCCGAGGCCGTCAACCCTTTTTTTCATCTGCCTTCGTTTTTTCTGTCGGCCGCTCTGGCCGCGAAGTGGAAGGCGTCGGGCTCGTTCCTCGTCGGGAGAAGCGCTTATCCACGAAACCAGCGCCGGAGTCAAGCAACTTTTTCACTTTTTTTCATTCATTATTTCAGGATATTGCAGCGGCCATTTCCGGGGATGACGCCTGATCCCTTTTGCGGTAGACCGCGGGATCATCATCACCCACGGAGGACGGCATGGGATTTTGCTCGGCCAGCGCCAGCATTGCGCGCTATCGCATTGTGGAGGAGGTTCCCTCTTCCTTATGGATGGAGATTCCGGAGCGGCTCCGCCGGTTCGCCTTCAAGGACATTGACCAAAGCGCCGAGGAGCGCAGCTTCGGCTGGTCCAACGCCGACAACTGGCTGGACACCACCTGGGGCGAGGGCAGCCCCCAGAAAGGCGACTACTTCGTGTTTAACCTTAGACTGGAGACTCGTCGAGTGTCGCCCGCAGTGTTCAAGAAGTACTTTGAACTCTCGCTGGTGGATGCCGAGCGCGAGGCCCGGCAAAAGGGCCAGAAGTTCGTGGGGCGCAACCAGAAGAAGGAACTCAAGGAGCAGGTGCGGTTGCGGCTGATGGCCCGGGCGCTGCCTGTACCGGCGGTGTTCGAAGTGGCCTGGAACATCCAGACCGGGCATGTCTGGCTGGCCTCCACCAATGGCAAGGTGAAGGAAATGTTCACGAACTTCTTTACGGACACCTTCGAGCTGCATTTGGAGCCAGTGACGCCATTTTTCCTTGGGCTCTCGCTTCTGGGCCAGGAGGCCGGCCCCCGGCTGGAGGCACTGGAGCCGGCGGATTTCGCCTGAGTTCACCTGCTGCGGTATTTGCGTTGGCAGGCGTGCGGGGTGTTTCGCAAGGCGACACCCCGCCCTGCTGACTGCCCTCTCCCCGCCGTCCGAGCATGCAACGCATGCTGTGTTGCGCCCGCATAAGCGGCGGTGGGCCTGCCCGTTCCTCCTCCCGTTGCCTCCCGCAAGGCACACCAAATAACTTCATATTATCGGGTTGTTGGCATGCTCGCTGGGGTTCCTCCCTGGCGGGGAAAGCCCCTTGTGGAACAGTGCGAACACCTCCTGCCCTTCTGCTGTCCTTCGCTGCACCATAATTTGATTGCCGCAGTGGCAGAATCGCGAGCTTCGGGATTAAGTTTCTCCGGAAGAGGCCGATAGCAGAGATGTCACCGGGGAAAACATGCCCAAGAGGAGGTGAACGCAAAACCACGGCAATCCAGTCGTCCGGTGCACTGCAAGGAAGCAATGAACCCCTTCAAGGAGGAACGGCTATGTCTCTGACTATCAACCATAACATGATGGCAATGGGTGCCTCCCGGAACCTGCGCAATTCGTACAGCAATCTGGGAACCTCTGTGGAACGTCTGTCTTCCGGCCTGCGGGTGAACTCTGCTGCCGACGACGCAGCCGGTCTGGCCATTCGTGAACTCATGCGCGCGGACATCACTGCCCTGAACCAGGGCGTGCGCAACGCCAATGACGCCATCTCCCTGATCCAGACTGCGGACGGGGCCCTCGGCGTCATCGACGAAAAGCTCATCCGCATGAAGGAATTGGCGGAACAGGCCGCTACCGGCACGTACACCTCCGACCAGCGCTTGATCATCGACTCCGAATACCAGGCCATGGCCTCGGAAATCACCCGAATCGCCAATGCCACGGACTTCAACGGGCTGTACCTGCTCAACGGCAACCTCTCCAGCTCCAGCCATGATGGTACTGGTCTGGTTTCCACCGGTCGGTTGAAGGTCCACTTCGGTACGGACAACGACAGCGCGGAAGACTACTACTACGTCCAGATCAGCTCGGCCACCGCGTCCTCCCTGGGCGTGGGCAACCAGGCTGCCGCCGGGGTGAACGGATTCTCCATCTCCACGCAGGATTCCGCCCAGAAGGCCCTGGTGGCCCTGCGCACGGCCATCGTCTCCAAGGATATCATCCGCGCCAACCTGGGCGCGCTGCAGAACCGTCTGCAGAACACCATCACCAACCTGGAAATCCAGGCTGAAAACCTGCAGTCCGCCGAATCGCGCATCAGCGACGTGGATGTCTCCCTGGAAATGACGGAGTTCGTCCGCCAGCAGATTCTGACCCAGTCTGCCGTCGCCATGCTCTCGCAGGCCAACTCTCTGCCCAGAATGGCCATGCAGCTCATCGGCTAACCTGCTCACGCAACTGCCTCACTGCCCCCCCGGGTCCACCTGCCAGGGCCCGGGGGGGCTTTTTTGGGCCCACCGGCCGCATGATTGACCGCAATCCGCCGCCGCACTACAATGGCGCTTTCTGCAAGGAGCGTCATCATGCCCCCGAAAAAAGACGATGGACCGCCGAACATCTCCCGGCGGCAACTGTTTGCCAAACTGGTGCCGCCCGGCGTCAAGGAACTGGCGGAAAAAAACCGCCCGCAGACCGAAGACACCAAACGCAAACAGGCTGCCGAACAGGCAGACGCAGACGCCATGGCCCGCCGCGTGGCCCTGGCCCGGGACGGCAATGTGGCCCTGGCCGCCGGAAATCTGGACGAAGCCGCCCTCCACTTCCGCACATTTGTCAAGGAAGCGCCGCAGGAAGCCATGCCCCGCCTGTGCCTGGGCCGCTGCCTGTACGATCTGGGCCAGTACATCCAGGCCCGGGTGGAATTTCAACGCGCCCTGGCCCTGACGGAAAACGGCCCTGCCCACCAGCGCGACCACGCCACGCTGTTTCTTGGCTTATGCTTCCTCAGATTGGGAAAATACTGGAAGGCGTATGACTTGTGGCAGGCCTGGCATCCGCAGGGCGTGTCCGGTCTGGCCCAGGCACTGGATGAAACGTTGCCGGGCATCAAAGAGATGGCCGACACACAATCTGGACCGGAAATTGCTACCGAAAATGCCGGGGAAGATGCCGGGCTGCCCCTGGCGGCGTCCATTGAGACAGCCATCGCCAAGACACCCTGGGCCCATCTGCCGCCCATGATCCCCACCCTGCCCCCGGTGCAGCAGGCGTAGGCGGCCGCCTGCAACCAACATGCTTACAGGAGTTCGCGCATGTTTCGTTCTGTTCTGGCCCTGATGTCCGTTTGCTGGCTCGGCTGCTGTTGGGTCGCCCCGGTGCTCGCGGTGGAGACTGAGGAGGACTATACCGTCATCTCCATCGCCAACCAGGCCATCAAGGCGCAGCAGGAAAAGGATCTGCCCACCGCGCTGGAACTCTACACCCAGGTGGTGAACTCCCGGGCGCTGGATGGCGGCGACCATCTGCTGACGTACATTTTCAACAATCGCGGCTACATCTATTTGACGCGCAACGATCCGGCCTCGGCCATCCGGGACTTCACGCACTCCATCGACAACGCCCCGGACTATGTGGCCTTCATTAACCGCGGCAACGCCTATACCATGCTCGGCGACGACCACAAAGCCATCGCCGACTACACCGAGGCCCTGCGGCTCCGGCCCACCTCGGCCCGGGCGTATGCCAACCGCAGCTTCAGCTGGCTCAATCTCGGCCAGAACGCCAAGGCCCAGCAGGACATGGCCCAGGCCAAGCGGCTGGATCCCAAGATCGACAATCTCTCCATCAACTGAGGGCCGACCCCGCCGGACCTCCGCCCCTAGAAGGAGTTCTCGGGGGGAAACCTTTCTGAAGAAAGGTTCTTCCGTCTTCCAGGCACTGNATGTCCTTTTTCAAGATCAAAATGCTCTATCGCCCAGCCCGGGCATGCGCCTCCTGGCAGATGGCCGGGCACTGGGGCGAGGCCAGATACGCCGGCGTCTCCTTGCAGAACTTCTGGCAACTGGCCAGATCCTGCTGCAGGCGCGCGGCGGGAATGTCCCCGCGGTAACGCACGCAGGTGGCATATTCCTGCACAAATCCCTGCTGGTTTGGCCCGAATGACTTGGTGTGCCAGCAATACGAGCCGGTGAGGCCGGCCAGCACATGGCTGCGCAAGGCTTCATCGAAAATAAAGATGTCCGAATGCTGGTTGGTGAAGATGACCCGCCCGCGGTCCTTGGCCTGGAACACCCTGAGGGGCTCATCCACGCCCGGGAAATGATGGAACCGGAACCGCCCCGAGGGGAACTCGCGCTTGAGGGCCGTCAGCTCGTCCAGGGTGCGCAGGGTGCGTTTGATGGCGATGAGCTGGTTGTTGTAAAAGAACATCGGCTCGTAGGCGTGGGCCTTGGCCATGGTGATGTTGGTGTCTGTGGTAAAGAGGGGTGCGCCTTCCAGCACGTCCAGCCCCAGGGGAATGCCGCAGATGGTGGTCAGCAGCACGGCGTCTTCGTTGCCGTTGATGCGCTTGAGGATTTGATGCACCTCTTGCTGACTCATGCCAAAACGCAGACCCGGCAGGGTCTTGGATCTGGGCATGGCGTCCACGCGCTTGTGCGTCCCCGCGGTGCCGGCTTTTGGCTCCGCCGCATGGGCGGCAGGGGAACAAACCATCAACACCAGCAGGATTGTTGCCAGAATCTGCACCATGAAACGTCCTTGGCGGAAAATAGTCTGGGAAATGCATGCGCTCACTGCAGAAATCCGGGGCAGGAGGCATGACAATTCACACGGAAGTGATTAAGTAAAAAACCGGTCGCACCCTCGGTGAGCTCTGCACAGGGCATACCATCCTGCCCGCGCCGCTGTCCAGCCGCCAGGACACGCAGCATGGGCGGCCGGTCGAGGGTTGTTTCTCCTGCAACCAGGCGGCGTGTCGCACCCCCAAGGACGCCATGATACCACTCGATCATCCCAAAGGAGCGCCCATGCTCATCATCGAGGATCTCCACGCCATGGTGGCCGATCGTCCCGTGCTCAAGGGCATCAACCTGGAGATTGCGGAAAACGAGACGTTCATCCTCTTTGGCCCCAACGGCTCCGGCAAAACCACCCTGCTCATGACCCTCATGGGCTTTGGCAACTATACGATCACGCAAGGCAAAATCACCTTCAAAGGCGTGGACATCACCCACGCCCCCATCTACGAACGCGCCCGCCTGGGCATCGGCATGAGCTTCCAGCGCCCTCCAACCATCCACGGCCTCAAGACCCGCCATCTGGTGAAGATGTGCGCCCAGGGCCGCGAGGTGGATGTGGAAGGCCTGGCCCAGAAGGTCAACTTCGATCATTTCCTGGACCGCGACATCAATGCCGGCTTCTCCGGCGGCGAAATCAAACGCTCCGAACTGCTCCAGCTCATGGCCCAGCAGCCCTCCCTGGTGCTCTTCGATGAGCCGGAATCCGGCGTGGATCTGGAAAACATGCACCTCATCGGCAGAACCGTGCGCGAACTGCTGCGCGGCGAGGTGGAGCCGGACCCCAAGCTCTCCATGAAGGCCAAAAAGGCCACCCGCAAGAGCACGTCCGGACTCATCATCACCCATACCGGCTACATCCTGGACTACATCAACGCAGACCGCGGCCAAGTGCTCTTCAACGGCCACCTGTGCTGCGAGGCCAACCCCCGCGACATCCTCGACCACGTCGGCAAGTTCGGCTACCAGGAATGCGTGCGCTGCCTGAACTAGCCCCCCTGTAGCCCCTTGACGACACTGGAGAAATACCATGCCCACTCCCATAGATCTCAAATCCTTCAAGTTCACCGGGGCGGAGGCGGCTCCCATCGCGGATCTGCACACCCTGAGCGCCGATGACAAGCATTCCCTGCTCATGGCTGGCGTGGACGTGGATGAGCGCATGCGCAGCGGCTCCTTCGTGCACATGAACCACTCCAACGTCCATTGCAAAACCAACCACAAAGGCGTGGAGATCCTGGACATCAAGGCCGCCCTGGAAAAGTACGACGGCCTGCCGGACTACATGTGGAAGCTCGTGGACCCCGAAAAGGACGACTTCACCCGCGGCGCACGGGACAACCTGCACGGCGGTTACTTCATCCGCACGGAAAAAGGCGCAAAAGTTACCGATCCCGTCCAGTCCTGCCTGTTCATCAAAGGCAATCAGGTGGGGCAGAACGTCCACAACATCATCATTGTGGAAGAGGATTCGGAGCTGCACATCATCACCGGCTGCGCCGTGGCCCATGACGCCAAGGGCGCCGCGCACATGGGCATCTCCGAATTCTATATCAAAAAGGGCGGAAAACTGTCCTTCACCATGATCCACAACTGGGGTGAGGACACCACCGTGCGGCCGCGCTCTGCCGGCGTGGTGGAGGAAGGCGGGGTGTTCATCAACAACTACATCCTGCTCAAGCCTGTGAAAGACTTGCAGATGTACCCCAAGATCAGCCTTAACGGCGAAGGCGCCGTGGCCCGTTTCAACTCCGTGGTGGTCACGCCTCCCGGTTCCTACGTGGACGCCGGCAGCGAGGTGATCCTCAATGCGCCCAACACGCGCACGGAAATCATCGCCCGCACCCTGACCACGGGTGGCGTCATCATCAACCGCGGCCGCATCTCCGGCACCCATGTGCCGGCCAAGGGCCATCTGGAATGCAAGGGCTTGATCCTGGGCGGCGGCATGATCCACGCCATTCCCGAACTGATTGCCGATGTGGACGGCGTGGAGCTCTCCCACGAAGCCGCCGTGGGCAAGATCGATCAGGAAGAGATCGAATACCTCATGGCCCGCGGCATGGACGAGGACGAAGCCACCTCCACCATCGTGCGCGGCTTCCTCAATGTGGACATCCAGGGCCTGCCCCCGGCGCTGCAGGAAGTCATCGAGAAGACATTGGCCGACAACGAGAAGGACATGTTCTAGGGAATGTGTTCTTGAAAAAGATCTGTGCGGGAGGGGAAACCGTTTGCAAACGGTTTCCCCTCCCGCGCTTTCCCCTTCCAACACGTTGATCGTGACCTTACATCACAATACAAGTCTTTAGAAAGGTTCTTCCTCCGAGAACTCCTCTCAAAGATAACTTGCCCTACAGCAACGCCTCCACCCGGGCAGCCAGGGCGGCGTTGCCATGGAAGGACTTGCCGGCCAGATTGGCTGCAAAGGCGGGGATGCGCGCCTCGAAGTCGTCCAGGATTTCCCGGCGGGCGATGTCCGGCATCAGGCGGCCGTAGCCCAGCTGCTCCACGAACCAGGCGTTCAGGTACTGCTCATAGAACATGCCCGTGGGCACACAGCACACCGGCTTGCCAAAATGGAAGGATTCCGACAGCAGGGAATGCCCGCCATTGGAGAGCACGGCCGCAGCCGTGGTCAAATCTTCCAGAAAGCCGTCCACAGACGCCTTTTTGAACGCGCAATTGGCCGTGCCCCGGCCCTCGCCGAAGCCGTAGATCACATACCGGCGTTCGCGGCCGTCCAGCAGCTCGGTCACGGCCTTGAGGGATGCCCCCCGCAGATATACCAGCACATGCTCGCCCGTGCCGGCCGTGTATTGCAGCGGCTGGGGCCGCAGCACCGGGCCGAACAGCTCCACCCGCGCCGGCTCGGCCACGGGCGGGGCGAAAAAAGAACTGACCAGAAACCGTTCCGCATTGCTGAACAGCAGCCGGATCGGCAGCGAGGTGCACAACCGGTTCCAGCGCTGACCGGGGGGCGTCTCGTACCGGGTATGCGTGACGACGTGCTGATGGTCGATGGAGATGCACGGCAGGCCCAACTGGCGGGCGGCCAGGGGCGTGAAGTATTCGTAATCCGTGACGACCAGATCCGGCCTGAGGGCCTCCAGCTCCCGGCGCAGGGCGGCCAGGGTGGCGCGACGGCGCAGCAGCTCCCGGGCGGTATTGGCCAGGGTGGCCATGGTGTCCACGGCGCCGTTGCGCAGGATGGTCCCCAGCATGGGCAGGGAGATGGACCGGTAGCCCTGCTGCCGCACCGTCTCCACCAGTCCGCCGCCGGCAAAAATGATCTCGTGGCGCGAGAGCTCGCCGGCCACGGCCAGGGAACGGGACAGGTGCCCCCGGGAATCGCCCATCACGCCATACACAATGCGCGCCATCAGCCTGCCCTCCCGTCTCGTTGCTCCAGCCGCCGGGCGAACACCGCCTCGTGGCCGCGAGCCATGGCTTCGAAGGAAAATTGCGCCACAGCGCGGGCCCGGCCGGCCCGGCCCATGGCTTCGCGCAGGGTGGCGTCCTGCGCCAGTCGCGCCATGGCCTGCCCCATGGCCTGGGCATCCCCTGCCGGCACCAGCAGCCCCGTGTGATCCTGGATCACCATCTCCCCCACCCCGCCCACCTCCGTGGCGATCACCGGCAGGCCCGTGGACATGGCCTCCAGAATCACGTTGGGCATGGCCTCGCGGATGGACGAGAGCACCAGCACGTCGGCATCGCGCAGCACGGCTTCCACATCCAGCCGTTCGCCGTCGAACTGCAGACGCGGCCGCGCCTCGCCGGGCAGCAGGGTGTCGGCCAGGGCTTCCAGCTCGGCTCGCCGGGGGCCGTCGCCCACCAGCCGCAACGTGGCCCGGGGAACCGTTTGCAGCAGGGCGGCAAAGGCGCGCAGGCTGGTGGCGTGGTCCTTGTCCTCCACCAGACGCGCCAGATGGACAAACACCGGCCCGCCCTCGTCCTCGCTCCGGGCAGTGGCGGCCGGCCGCGGCGTCATGCGGAAGCGGTCCAGATCCACCCCGTTGTGGACCACGCTGATGCGCGCCGCTGGCACGCCGCAGTCCTGCGTCAGGACCCGGGCCAGGGCATGGGTGTTGGAAATGTGATGATCGGCCCAGGCCCACAGCCGGCGCTCGTGCTGCCGCACGGGTGCGCCGCCGCCGCGGCAGGTGCCCACGATGACGGGCCGCCGTCCCAGCCTGCGGCAGATCTGCCCCCACGCCCGCCCCCAGATATTGGGCACGGCGGTGAGGCACAGCAGCACATCCACCTGTTGCCGGGCCAGCTCCAGGCCCAGACGCAGCACGGCGTCCGGTCCCACGAAGGACAAGGGGGAGAGCCGGCGCACGGGCACGTCGGCCAGGCCGGGCAGCTGCGCCCGGTCCAGCATGGCCTGCCCGGCCATCATGGTCCAGATTTCCGGAGAAAACCGCGCCCGATCCAGCCGGGCGGCCAGCTCCAGGGCCTGCCGCTGCGTGCCGCCCACGTGCAGATCCTGCAGCAACAGGACAACCCGTGCCGGCCGTGAGGACGACATTTCGTGCACACGCATCCCCTGTTGGAGGGGGCTCGGGGGAACCGGGTTCCCCCGAACGCTCACCCTCTTAGTACCCCATCAACCCGCAGCAACGGGTGCACACGGGCATGAGGCCGTCCTGCGCCAGGGACTTGCGGAAGATGCGGAACCGTTCGGAATTCCACAGCTCGGTGATGGTATGATCCTTGATGTTGCCGACGACGTAGTCGTGATAGTCGCGGCAGGGGGAGATGTCCCCGTTGGAATCGATTTCCACCACCTGGCAGATGGAGATGCACTGATCGAAGCCGAAGCTTTCTTTGTGATCGGTGTAATACTTGTGCAGGTTGTCCACGCCGGAGATGTCCGGGATGAGGATCACCGGCGGGGAACCGGGCTGCTTGCCAAGCTCCTTGAGCTTCTGGAGCTGGGCGTCCAGTTCGGCATAGTCCGAGGGTTTCCAGCCGCCCACCCAGCCGCGATGCAGCGCGGGCTCAAAACCGAAGCGGCGCTGAAAATCCTTGGCATGGGCGTCGGCGCTTTCTTCGTCGATCCACCAGGCAGGATAGAACACGAAGAGATCCACCTTGTCCTTGTAGGCCTCGTAAATGCCGGTCAGGTGCTGGTAGTTTTCCTTGGAGACGGTGGTCAGCGAGGCGATGAGAGGCAGCTCGCCGCCGGACTTGCTCCGGGCCTCGCGCACGGCGGCAATGCCCTCCTGGATGGCGGTGTAGCTGTCTGCACTGCCCACGCCGCGGCGGATGCGGTTGTGGATTTCCTTGTCCGGCCCGTCGATGGAGATCTGCAGCAGGAACATGCGGGAATCCACGATGGCCTGGGCGTGCTGGGCCAGGCGGGTGCCGTTGGTGGCGATGGCCGTGGGCAGCTTGAGGCGCTTGCAGGCGTTCAGCACGTCCAGCCAGCCGTCGTACATGGTGGGTTCGCCGCCCCACAGGTACACGATGGGATGATGCCCATGGGCCACCAGATCTTCCAGGCATTCGATGTAGCGGACGGGGGAGACCTCCTCGCGCTTGAGCTCGCGCAGGTCCTTGCCGTGCAGAAAGCCGGTGGGACCCCACTGACCGCACATGATGCAGCGCAGGTTGCAGATGTCCGTGATGCGGATGGACACCTGACGCACCTGACGGGCCATGCCGTCCTTGGTGGAGGGCGAGGCAATCTGGTTGAACAGCCACTTTTCCACCTGGAGCTTGGCGAGCTTGCTGGCAATCCAGGGATGCTTGGCGATCCTGAAAGAGAGCTTGAGAACGGAGGAAGAACCGACGCCGCTTCGTCTACCCATGCTGAAAAACCGTCCGTTACAGGTGAACATCAAGGAAGCTATGCGATGAGGAGGCGCGCATCCGGCAGGATTGCAGGCGCCGTGTCAGCAGTAGAAGTGGATGACCATCTACCCCATGCCGGCAGTTCGGGCAAGTCAAGACTTGGGGCCGCCATGCAAGCCCTTGTCTCCCACGGCCCAATTGGGTATCAGGGCCGCACCATCATCTGTTTTGCCTCCGATTGGACTCGACAATGCGCGCACTTGTCTACAGAAAATCCGTCCCGCATTACCTGGCGGGCATGCTCGCCGCCCGGCTTGCGCCGCGACGGTTCCTGCCCGGCTTGGCGCCCCTGGCCCTGCAGGAGATCCCGACGCCGGACCCGGCCCGCGCCCTTGGCCCGCGCAGCACCGACTTTGCCGTGTGCCGCGTGCGGATGTGCGGCATCTGCGGCTCGGATCTGAACCTGCTGCGGGCGGCGGAATCCCTGCTGCTGGAGCCCTACGGCTCGTTCCCGGCCGTGCTGGGGCATGAGGTGCTGGCGGAAATCCTCACACCGCCGGCGGATTCCACGCTGCAGCCAGGACAGCGCGTGGTGATTGAACCCGTGCTGCACTGCGCCGTGCGCGGACTCCCCCTGTGCGAGCCCTGCCGCCACGGCGACACCAACCTGTGCGAACGCTTCACCGAGGGCGACATCGCCCCCGGCGTGGTTCTGGGATACAACGCCACCCTGGGCGGCGGCATGGCCGAGCAGTGCATGGCCCATCGCGCCATGCTCCACCCCGTGCCGGACACCATGTCCGACGAACGCGCCATCCTGGTGGATTCCCTGGCCTCGGCCCTGCAGCCGGCGCTGGACAACATTCCCGAGAAGCACGAAACCGTGCTGGTGCTGGGAGCGGGCATCATCGGCCAGCACCTCATCCGCTGCCTGCGGGCCCTGGGCAGCACGGCCAGGCTGGTGGTGGCGGCACGGCGGAATTTTCAGCGGGATCTGGCCCTGGCCGGCGGGGCGGATCAGGTGCTCATGTCTCCGAACCTGGCCGCCCTGGGGCAGGCCCTGGGGGCGCGGCTGCTCAAGACCACCCTGGGCGGCGGCAATCTGGAAGGCGGTTGCCACCGCGTGTTCGATTGCGTGGGGTCCTCCGGCTCGGTGCAGCAGTCCCTGCTTGCCTTGCGGGCCAGGGGCCGGTACGTGATGGTGGGCACGGCGGGAAGCCTCTCCAAGGCGGACGTCTCCAGCCTCTGGTTCCGGCAACTGACCATGACCGGCACCTCCTGCTACAGCTGGGGGATGCACAACGGAACCCGCGTGCGGACGTATGCCCTGGCGCTGGAGCTGCTGGCTGATCCGGCCTTTCCCGTCCAGGGTCTGCTGACCCACACCTTTCCCTTGACGTCCTGGAAGGACGCCTTTGCCTGCGTGTTCGACAAAAAAACCAGCCAGAGCATGAAGGTGGCTTTCGACATGCGACAGATGGTTCACGGCTCGCAGCTCGCCGCCACGGCGCAGGAGGCCACGGCATGAAGCTCGTTCTCAGCATTGATGTGGAAGAAGAAGGTTTGTTTTCAGGGGCGTACCAGCGCAATGCGCCAGTCAAGAACCTGGACCACCTCTCCAGGCTTGAATTTCTGTCCAAGGAAATGGGCTTCCCCCTCACCCTGCTGGTTTCCTGGCAGGTGGCCAACGATCCCCACTGCCGGGACATCCTCAAGCGCTGGCAGGACGAGCTGGGCGCGGAAATCGGCGCGCACCTGCATCCCTGGTCCACCCCGCCCTTCGAGGATCTTGGCAAGCCCGAGCCCGTGCCCTCGGACGAGATCCCCGAGCGCCTGCTGCGCGCCAAATTCGAAACCCTGCTGGAGACCCTGCAGACCGGCCTGGGCGTGACGCCCACATCCTTCCGCATGGGGCGCTGGGACTTCGGCCGCCAGATGCAGACCCTGCTGCCCCAGTACGGCATCCAGGTGGATGCCTCCATTGCGCCACTGCGGCACATCCGCGGCGGGCCGGATCGCTTCCTGGCCCCGGCCGATCCTTACTGGCTCCAGCCTGCTGACCCCAATGGCCGGCCCCTCTTCGAAGTGCCGCTCACCATGGTTCCCATCTGGCCGTCCTCTCCGCGGGTGGTGCATTCCCTGGCCAAGGCCCTGCCGTCCAAGGCGCGTCAGGCCATCCTCTCCAACTTCTCGGCCGTGGGTGCGGTGGGCATCCAGCCGGTATGGTACCCGGCGACCTCCATGCGCTGGGCGGCCCGCATCCACCGCCGCCGCAAAGGCCAGGTGCTCACCATGTTTCTGCACTCCTCCGAGCTCATGCCCGGCCAGAGTCCGCACTTTCCCAATGAAGACGCCGTGCACCGGCTGGTGGAAAAAATCCGGGACTTCATTACCTGGCTGACCCAGACCGGGCCCGTGCAAGGCGTGACCCTTTCCGAACTCTTGCCCAAAGACCGCGCCGGCGCGGCCTGATTCCCAAGGAGCACTACGATGGCAGCCAACCCGTTGGATGATATTTCCATCCGCTACGAAGAAAACGGCATTGAACTGGTCCAGGAACTGGCCAAGGATCTGGTCAGCTCCAGCGGCGGCTGGGCCACGGTGGTGTTCCGCTACCGTGAATGGGACCCCAAGAAAGAAGCCTACGGCGTGGAGAAGTTCGGCATCCGCCGCTACCGCAAGCGCGAGGGCCGCTGGCAGCAGCAGGCCAAGATGTCCATCAACAGCCGGGATCATGCCCGCAAGCTGGTGGAAGTGTTGAGCGGCTGGCTGGATCAACCCGAAACTACCTAGCGCCAGTCCCCATGCAGGCATCTTCCATGCGCATCCTGGCGACAATTCTGCTGGCCCTTGCCGGCGCACTGCTGTGCGCCGTCTCTGCCCTGGATTACACCACGCCCTTTTGCACCACGGCCGGCTGCGCCCTGTTCAAGGGCACGTCCATCGCGGGGCTGAGCCTGTATTGGATCGGCGCGGCCGGATTCTTCCTGCTGGCCGTGCTCTATTCCGTGGGCCGACGCCTGCCGTTGCTGCGCCGGACGGCAGATTGGTGCCTGGCGGCGGCGCTGGCCTTCGATGCCGTGCTGTTGGGCGTGCTGGCCGTGACCGTGCCGTGCCTGATCTGTCTGGTGGTGGCGGCCGTGCTGGGCGCCACGGCCCTGGCGGCCTGGCCGACGGGATCGCGCTGGCGGCGGGTGCTGATCGTCTGGGCCATGCTCTTTGCCGCGAGCGTGGCCGGGCTGGGCCGGGGTGCGGTATCGCCGGTGCCCATCACCGAGGTGCCCTCTCCGGCGCTGCAGCTGTATGTGTCTCCCACGTGCCCGGAATGCCGCACCGCGGTGCTGCGCCTGCTGGCCCGCACGGAGCTGCTGGGACAGACGGCCTTCTACCCCATCGCCAAGACAGCCGAAGACGAACGCCGGCTGCTGGCCATGCACGCATCCCTGCAGGAAGGCCGGCCCCTGGCCGAAATCCTGCGCGCCCTGGTGGCCGATGCCGCCGCGCCGGATGTGCCCGCGTCCTCCGCAGACCGGCTGCGCATCTGGGTGATGAGCATGTGCAACAAAATTGCCGTGCTCCATGCCGGCAGCCAGACCGTGCCGTTTTTGCAGGCGTCTGCCGCGGGCATGCTGCAACTGCTCTCGCCGCCGGTGCCGGCCGCCACTGGCGCTGTACCCGGCGCGCCCACCCTCCCCATGCCTGCCGGCCAGGGGTTCTCCCTGCCGGGCCTGATGCAGACCCCGGCCCCGCCCCAGGGCTGCGGCTTTGCCGAGCAGACTCCCTGCGATTAGAGCAAATCACCGTTGAAAAGACCTCTCGGGGGAAAACCTTTCTACAGAAAGGTTCTTCCCCCTTTCGAGGGAGGCCCCCTTTCCAAAGACTGTTATTGTGATTCAAGGTCACTATGAAAGTTTTGGAAGGGGAAAGCGCGCGAGGGGAGAACCTGTTGCAACAAGGCTTCCCCTCTCGCAAGAATCCTTTTTCACGAGTGTCCTCTTTCCCCAAAAAAGGCGCGGCGGCGCCTGAGGGGGGTGGCGCCGCCGCAAGATGACGGGAGGTGAGGGGAAGGGGGAGCCCGTCATCAGTATGTGCAAGGCCGCTTGGGCCCGTGCTGTCGTGTGTCGTGATGCTGCTGTCTGCTCCTACTGGCTCATCTCGAAGAAGGAGTTGGTGAGGACATGGGAATCGTAATACGCATTGGCAATGACCGTGGATTCCATGCGCAGCAGCTTGACCACCTTGTCCACCCGGTCCCACTGGGTTTCCTCAATGGCCTTGGCCAGTTCCAACCATACGGCAAAGACGTTCTTCTCCCGCAGCAAGCCGGCCTTGATGTCGTCGTTGATGGGCAGCACCTTGACCACCTCGGTCATGGGCATGTCCAGCAATGCATCAAGCAGGGAGAACAGGCCGAGCAGGAAGAGTGAGTCCTGAAAATCCGCCGGATAGCCGCTGCGGCTGGCGGCCAGCTCGAAGAATCTGGCCCGCTGCGCCGCAATGCGCACCAGCTCGTGGCTTTTTTCCGAAGGCGCCAGGTCCGTCAGAATGGCCACCCGCAGCCAGTTCTTGATCTGCTCCCAGCCCAGCAGCACCACGGCATGCTGGATGGAGGTGATCTCCACCGGGAAACTGAAATACGCCGAGTTGAGGAAGACCAGGAGCCGGTAGGAAATGCTGGCATCCATGGCGATGGACTGGGCCAGCTTGGGGAAATCCGGCCGCCCGGCAATGGTCCGGAACAGCTCCAGACGGGACGCCTCGCTGGCGGTGAGGGAGCGGTCCGGCCGGACTTCGGCCTTCTTGTAATACGCGCCCTGAAAGAGCTTGAACCCCAGGGCCCGGGCCAGCTTGTGCAGCTCGATGCTGTCCACGCCCTTGGCCACCAGCAGAGCCTTGCCGGCCTCCACCTTGTTCATGGACTCCAGGATGCGCACGGGCCGCTTGTCGCGGACGTCGATGCGTAAAATATCCGCACGCTCCAGCTGGGCTTCGCAACCGGGCAGGCCTTCAAAGTCGTCCAGGGCCAGCAGATAGCCGTCATCGCGCAGGGCGTCCACGGCGGCCAGCACCTCCGGCCCCACGCTGGGAGACTCCTTGAGTTCAATGACGGTATGGCTGGCGGGCAGGCCGGCGGGGGCCTTCTCCATGAGCGAGGTTTCAGAGAAAGGCACCATGAGCTTGGCCGCGCCCACGCGGCCGCGAAGATTCAAGGCATAGGCATTGGCGGCCATGCGCTTGGAAAGCTGGGCGGCGCGGCTGGGAATGCCCGCACCAGTATTGCCGCCGGCCAGAAGCCAGGGGCTGTCCCGGTAGATGAGCTCGTAGCCCCATACCTTTGGATTCTTGGAAAAAATTGGCTGTTTACTAAAGAAAAGATGCTCGCCGATACTGGTCGTGTCGTCAAGTTTGTCCGCCATGGTCCTTCCCTCCTCTCATGGTCCCCCGAACCGAGCCACGTGGGCCTGTCAGCAGGCGGCACTGTGCGCGTCCGAGGACAAGCAACGCAGCACAATGGATGCGGCCCAAGGCCTGCATCGACAGTCGCCCTTTGACAGAGCAGCCAGGAAAGCTTGGAGACGGGAAGCCGGAGAGTGAATGCGGACCCCCTCCGCATTCCAAGAGACGGTGGAGAACACCACCGCTTCATGAGGACCTGGGGCACACCCCAGGAAGAACTCGCTTCGGCAACCCGGCTGCCTCCCGCTGCGCCGCCGTTGGCGATGCGCACAAGAGGCCCGTGGCTTTCCGTCCCTGCCTCGCGACAGGTTTGGCTTTTTCAATCGGTCAAGTTCTTGTTTAAGGATTTGTCAACTTTTGTCAAGCCGGATGCTGCGCGCATTTCCCGCGGAGAGCGCGCACATGGATAGAGCATTTTAATTTTGAAAAA
>NC_022444.1:3649089-3677273 GCF_000468495.1 Megalodesulfovibrio gigas DSM 1382 = ATCC 19364 | reverse complement strand
AGGTTTTCCCCCGAGAGTTCTTTTCAAAAACAACGTGCTCTAGGGGCCTGGCTGGCCAATGCGCTCAGGCGCTCTGTTCCTTCAGCACCCGCCGGATGCGGGCCAGGCAACGGGCCTTGCCCAGGGCGGCCATGGTGTGGGAAAGATCCGGGCTGTTGGTGCCGCCGGTCAGGGCCACGCGCAGGGGCGGGCCCAGTTCCTTGAATTTCACTCCGGCCTCGGCCACATATTCCTTGAGCAGGCCTTCCAGCGCCTCGGCGGTGAAGGCGTCGGCCTGTTCCAACCGGGCCAGCAGCCCTTCGAAGAGTGCCCGAGGGGGAGGCGACAGCAGCTTGCCCAGGGCGGCGGCGTCATAGGTCAGGGCGTCGTCGTCCACCAGCAGGAAGGCTGCGGCCTGGGCCATTTCCACCAGGGTCCGGGCACGGGGCTTGAACAGGTGGATGATGGCGGCCAGATCCTCCGGGCCGGGCACGGGCAGGCCCTGGGCCTCGACGTAGGCAGGCAGGAGCGCGGCCAGTCGCTCCGCGGGCGCTTCCTTGATGTAGTGTCCGGAGAGCCAGAGGAGCTTTTCCGGATCGAACCGTGCCGGCGAAGAGGACAAGTTGTCCGTGGTGAAGCTCTTGATCAGCTCCTCGCGGCTGAAGATTTCCTGATCCCCGCAGGCCCAGCCCAGGCGCACCAGATAATTCACCAGGGCCTCGGGCAGCACGCCTTCGTCCCGGTATTCCAGCACCGCGCGGGCGCCGTGACGCTTGGAGAGCTTCTTGCCGTCCGCCCCGTGGATAAGGGGCACATGGCCGAAGCGCGGCGTTTCCCAGCCCAGGGCCTGGTACAGCAGCATCTGCTTGGGGGTGTTGGGCAGATGATCCTCACCCCGCAGCACATGGGTGACGCCCATTTCGTGATCGTCCACCACCACGGCCAGGTTGTACACGGGCGCGCCGTCGCTGCGCAGGAGGATCATGTCGTCCAGTTCCTCGCGCTCCACGGCCACATGGCCCTTGACCATGTCCTCCACCACCACGCGGGGGCCGTCCTCCAGCAGAAAACGCACCACCCGGCCCGGTCCGGGTCCCAGGCCCTTGCAGCGGCAGCGGCCGTCGTACTTGGGCTTCTTGCCGGCGGCGCGGGCGGTTTCGCGCATGGCGTCCACTTCTTCGGGGGTGCACTCGCACCAGTAGGCCTTGCCCTGGTCCAGGAGCTGCTGCACGGCAGCCAGGTGCCGCGCTTCGCGCTGGCGCTGGTAGACGGTCTCGTCATCCCAGTCCAGGCCCAGCCAGGCCAGGGCTTCGAGAATGGCGGCGGTGTGTTCGGGCAGGGAGCGTTCGCGGTCCGTGTCTTCGATGCGCAGACGGAAGGCGCCGCCCTGGTTGCGGGCCAGGAGCCAGGAAAAGATGGCCGTACGGGCGCCGCCGATGTGCAGCGCGCCGGTGGGGCTGGGAGCAAAGCGAGTGGTGGTCATGATGCGTTGTGTGATGGGATCGGGTGAATGGAAAAATGCGTGACGCAGGGCGGTGGTAGTCCGAAGGGGGCCAGCCTGTCAAATGGCGACCACTCCCCCCCTGTCCCGGTTGGCCAAACAGGATTTCCCGTTGCAGGATGCGTGAAATCTGCTATGGTTCCCCAAAACCTCATGTGCAATGATATCGGAGGGTATCATGGAAGAGACGCACGGCATTCCCCTTCTTGGTGAAAAACTCCCAAAAATCAAAGCCCTGACCACCATGGGGCCCATCAAGCTCCCGCATGACATGAAAGGCCGCTGGTTTGTGCTGTTCAGCCATCCGGCAGACTTCACCCCGGTCTGCACCACGGAATTCGTGGCGTTCCAAAAACGGGCCGAGGAATTCCGGGCCCAGAATTGCGAGCTCATCGGCCTGTCCATCGACCAGATCTTCTCCCACATCAAATGGATTGACTGGATTGAAGAAAAACTCGGCATTGCCATCGACTTCCCGGTCATTGCCGACGACATGGGCGAGATCGCCAAGTCCCTGGGCATGCTCCACCCCGGCAAAGGCTCCAACACCGTGCGCGCGGTGTTCATTGTGGATCCCGAAGGCATCATCCGCCTGATGATCTACTACCCGCAGGAAATCGGCCGCAACATGGATGAGATCCTGCGCGCCCTCAAGGCCCTGCAGACCTCGGACAAGAACCAGGTGGCCGTGCCTGCCGGCTGGCCGGCCAACGAACTCATCGGCGACGGCGTCATCGTCCCGCCTGCCAAGGATCGCAAGACTGCCAAGGAACGCCTGACCGGCGGCGAGTTCGAGTGTTACGACTGGTGGTTCTGCCACAAAAAGCTGCCTGAAGCCGGCGAATAGAGCACGTTAATTTTGGAAAAGGATTTTGCGAGAGGGGAAACCTTTTGCAACAGGTTCTCCCCTCTTGCGCTCNGAACCTTTCTTCAGAAAGGTTGTCCCCCGAGAACTCCTTTCAAAGATAACTTGCCCTAGCCGTGCTTCGTGCAAAAGGAGGTCCCATGCGGCGCATTGTGCCCCGCCTGCCAGCAGAACCCGGCCCCATGAATCCCTATGTAGGCGGTGCCCTGGCCGGACTGCTGCTCATCGCCTCCGTGGTGTTTGTGGACAAATACTTCGGAGCATCCACCACCTTCGTGCGTGCCGCCGGCCTGCTGGAACTGCTCTTCGCCCCTGACCATGTGGCGGACAACGCCTATTTCAAAAAGGAACTGCCCCGGGTGGACTGGCAATGGATGTTCGTGGCCGGGGTGATGCTGGGGTCCTTGGTGTCCTCCATGCTGAACCGGTCCTTTCGCATCACGGCCGTACCGGACTCCTGGCGGGCCCGCTTTGGCGACCGGCCACGGCTGCGCGCGGTGACGGCCTTTGGCGGCGGAGTGCTGGCCATCATCGGCGCTCGTCTGGCCGGCGGCTGTCCCAGCGGGCACGGGCTTTCAGGGTCGGTGCAGTTGGCGGTATCCAGCTTCGTGGCTTTGGTGTGCTTTTTCGTCGGGGGGCTGGTCATGGCCCGGATTCTGTACAAAGGGAAATAGGGGGCGCGCATGGATTTGCTGTGGGGACTGGTGACGGGCGCGCTCTTCGGCGTGCTGCTGCAGCGCTGCCGGGTGCTGCGCTACGACAAGCAATTGGGCGCGCTGCGACTCAAGGATATGACCATCGTCAAGTTCATGCTCACCACCGTGGTGGTGGGCGCGGTGGGGCTGCATCTGCTGGCGGCCGTGGGGGTGGTGTCTTTTTCCATCAAGAGCTTCAACATCGGCGGCGTGGTGCTGGGCGGCCTGCTGTTCGGCGTGGGCTGGGGCCTGTGCGGCTACTGCCCGGGCACGGCGGCCGGAGCCCTGGGCGAGGGCCGGCTGGACGGCCTGTGGGCCCTGGCGGGCATGGTGCTGGGCGCGGGCTTGTTCGCGGAGCTGTATCCCCTGCTCCAACGCACGGTGCTGGCCTGGGGCGACCTGGGCAAGCTGACCCTGGGCGAGGCCCTGGGCACCGGGCCATGGCCGGTGATCCTGCTGCTGGCGGCTGGCGCAGGCCTGCTGTTCCGATTTTTTGAACGAAGGAGGCTGTAAGACGTGGCCAGGAGCGCTTCCGGAGGCCGGCACGGCAGCCGGCGAGGCGGCGGCGGGGGTTTGCCTCGCCCTGCAAGTTTGGGTATACAGGGAACATCGCGGCCTGCCAGAACGGGCAGGCGCACACCCACGATATTTCGCCAAGGAGCTCCCATGGCCGATTTCATCCGTATTGTCCTGTCCGTCATCATCCCGCCCCTGGGCGTGTTCCTGCAGGTGGGCATCGGCAAGCATTTCTGGATCAACATCCTGCTCACCCTGCTGGGCTACATCCCCGGTCTGGTGCATGCCATCTGGGTTATTGCCAAAAAATAATGTGATGGCGTCCCGCACAGCTCCATATCATCCCGCCACGGGGGGACTTGCGGGCCGCCGCCGTTGTGGATAAAAGGTCCAATCTCCTGCCCTCTCCCGGCAGCAACCCTTGCCCCACCACAGGACCATGCACGACATCGCCCGCTTCATCAAAGGCTTCCAAAGTTTTCAGAAACGCTTTTTCTGCGACGATTCCAGCCTCTATGACATCCTGAAAGGCGGCCAGAAACCGCGCACCCTGGTCATTGCCTGCATCGACTCCCGGGTGGACCCGGCCATCCTCACCGGCAGCCAGCCCGGCGAGTTGCTGGTGGTGCGCAACGTGGCCAATCTGGTCCCGCCCTACGAGCCCGACGCCGGGCTGCACGGCGTGAGCGCCGCCCTGGAACATGGCGTGACCCGGCTGGAAGTGGAACACATCATCGTCCTGGGCCATGCCTGCTGCGGCGGCATCCAGACCCTGATGACCCTGCAGGAACACCAGGACCAGAAAACCGAATTCCTGGGCAACTGGGTGCGCATTGCCGACCGCGCCCGCCTGCAGACCCTGACCGACCTGGGCGACAAGCCCACCGACCTCCAGCAGCAAGCCTGCGAACAGGCAGCCATCCTTGTCTCCCTGGAAAATCTGCTCACCTTTCCCTGGGTCAAGCAACGTGTGGAGGCAGGTACGCTCTTCCTGCACGGCTGGTACTTCGACCTGCGCACCGGCGACCTGATGAGCTATTTGCCGGAATCCGGCGCCTTTGAGCCCCTGGCCCCGCGCTGCTGGTGATCCTGAAGTGAACGCCGCATTGCCGCGCCTTGCGACGGCTGCTATGCTGCTGTGCACGTCATCCATTGATCCAGCGTTCAGGAAGGTGCCACCATGCGAAATGTCATGCTGATGCTGGCGCTGGCGATTGCCGCCCTGGTGCTCGCCCCGGCTGCCACCGCCCTGGCCCAATGTCCGCCCGGCCATGTCTGGCAACAGGGGCGCTGCCTGCCCCTGCCGCCCCCGCCTCCGCCACCACCTCCGCCACCGCCGCGTGGCCCGCAAGGCATGAAGATCGTGACTGCCCGGTCGCTGAACATCCGCACCTGCCCGGCACCGGCCTGCCCTGTGGCCGCCGTGGTGCACCGCGGGCAGCAACTGCGGGTGGAGGGATTCGAGAACGGGTTCTTTTTTGTCCGCCTGCCCGGCACGCCCATCACCGGCTGGGCTGCAGCCCGGTTCCTGGCGCCGTAGGGCGAGTCCTCTTTAGAGCACGTTGTTTTTGAAAAGAACTCTCGGGGGAAAACCTTTCTGAAGAAAGGTTTTCCCCCGAACCCCCTTTCCAAAGACTTTTTTATTGTGATTCAAGGTCACTATGAAAGTTTTGGAAGGGGAGAGCGCAAGCGATTCCCTCTCCGCTGTACAGGCAGTGCCCGCCGCAGTGGAGATGGAATCATTCCAATGCGTATTCGATGCGCAGGGCCTCGGGCTTGTCCAGGTGCATTCCCAGGGAAAGCACCCCCCTGCCCTCCAGAAACACCTTGGCTCCCTGGATGTGCAGCAGGTCCTGGCCGGCAGGCTGGATGTAGGTGCCGTTGGCGCTGGTGTCTGTGAAGACAAACCGGTCGCGCACGCGTTCGATGGTGGCATGCCGGCGAGAGACGAACTTTTGCGGCGCCACGAGATCGTTGCCCTTTTCCCGCCCCATGGAAAGACTGGTTGCGCCGTCGTCCTGGCCCCCAAGCACGAACTGCTGCGTTCCGAATCGAATCACCAGATGGAAGGCGGGTTCGGCAGCGGACGGCGGGGACGTGGCGGCGCGGTGAGGGTGTTCAACCATCGTGGTTCCCTTGGCGGTTGCGGGAGTTGCGGCAGGCGTCGCCAGGCGCGGGTGGGGCCGGCCTATTCCATCGTGTCATCATCATGCAGCAGGATTTTGCCGCTGACGACCTTTTTGGTCAAGGCAGCGTGGTAAATTGGCGTGATTTCCTCTTCCGCCACGTTCTCGAACACGCAGCCGATGGCCTCGTCGTCAATGCGCACCACCTTGGCCGCAAGCCCCTTGAGCAAAAACTTGTAGCCTTCGATGAGGTCGAACAGGATCACGCGTCCCAGTTCGAACCGCCAGCCCAGATGGAGGATGCCGAGGCCTTTGGGCGTGATGTCCTTGACGGGAAATTCGCGCAGCGAATCCTCGTGCAGGATGCGGATGGAAACCGTGGGTGCTCTGCTGGTGCGGCGCCGATCACTGCCCGGAATCCCGTCCACCGCCGCCAGGTCACCGCCCGCTTCGGCCAACCCTCGCTGGATGGTGAACAAATCGCCGCAGGTGGGGCATTTGACGTGACGATTCAGCAGCTCCTCGCTCATGGCATCTCCCTTGCCGGGGCTCACACGGACTTTCGCAAACAACGCCATGCACCGTAACGGCACCACAGGCGCAGGACATCTTCATTTTTTATGGTAGCGCATTCCCGGCAAAAGCAAAAGAGACTTTCGCCGCAGACGGGTATGCCTTTTGCTCAAGACCTGGACAGAAACCCAGGCCGGCAATTCCTGCCGCCCTGTCACGCTGAGGCGATGTCCATGAAAAAACGCCCTTTCTCAAGAATTCTGGTGCGGTTTGGCCTGGAAGCCCTGTGCTGGCCCCTGGCCTGCGTGGTGTTCATGCACGGCTTTGTGGCCCTGGGCCTGCTGGACGGGCACGGCTGGAAGGAAACCATTGCCCTGTGGCAGACCGGCGCACGGCAGGTGGAACAGCAGGCCATGGCGCGCATTGATCAGATCCTGCGGGATAAGGTGGACCCGGTGCTGACAGCGGCCGCCCAGCAGGCCGAACAACGCCTCAACGAATCCGTGGCAGGCCCGGCGGCCAGTTCGTCCCGGGGCATCCAGGCGCAGCGCCCATCGCAGCCTGTCGCGCAGCGCCGGGATACGGAGAAGCCCTCCCGGCCCGCGCCCATCACACCGGTTGCGCCCGTTGCTGCTGTCCGGTCTCTCCCCTCTGTCACCCCTGTCGCGTCTGTCACCCCTGTCGCGCCTGTCGCGCAGCGCAGCCACGGTGCCTCGCCCCTGGGCCTGGAGCTGCAGGCGTTCTGATCGATCTTCCACTCAGAACGGGCCGACAGATCGTGAGATCTGCCGGCCCGATGCCGTCGTGTGTGCGTACCCGCGGCGAGAGCACGTTGTTTTTGAAAAGAACTCTCGGGGGAAAACCTTTCTAAAGAAAGGTTCTTCCCCNCTTTTGCAAAAAGGTTTCCTCTCTCGCAATGTCCTTTTTCAAGAGTAACATGCTCTACTTCTTCAGCCAGGGCATCATGTCCCGCAGCTTGCCGCCCACCTCTTCAATCTGGTGGCGTGCGCCGATACGGCGCAGGGCCTGGAAGTGGGCCCCGCCGGCCTTGTTTTCCAGGATGAATTCCTTGGCGAACACACCCGTCTGGATTTCCTTGAGGATCTGCTTCATCTCCTTCTTGGTCTCCTCGGTCACCACGCGGGGGCCGCGGGTGAGGTCGCCGTATTCGGCGGTGTCGGAGATGGAGTGACGCATCTTGGCCATGCCGCCTTCGTAGATCAGGTCCACGATAAGCTTCACTTCGTGCAGGCATTCGAAGTAGGCGATTTCAGGCTGGTAGCCTGCTTCCACCAAGGTTTCGAAGCCGGCCTGAATGAGGGAGGAAAGGCCGCCGCAGAGCACCACCTGTTCGCCGAAGAGGTCGGTTTCGGTTTCTTCTTCGAAGGTGGTTTCAATCACGCCGGAGCGCGCGCCGCCCACACCCTTGGCATAGGCCAGGGCAACCTGCAGGGCATTGCCGGTGGCGTCCTGATGCACGGCCACCAGGCAGGGCACGCCGCCGCCTTCGGTGAACACGCGGCGCACCAGATGGCCGGGGCCCTTGGGGGCCACCATGACCACGTTCACGTCTGCCGCGGGCACAATCTGCTTGAAGTGGATGTTGAAGCCGTGGGCAAAAAAGAGCGTCTTGCCCGCGGTGAGGTGAGGCTTGATTTCTTCGGCATACACCTGGGCCTGGTGCTGATCCGGCAGCAGGATCATGATGCAATCCGCAGCCTTGGCGGCCTCGGCGGCGCTCATGGGCGCAAAGCCGTGTTCCTTGGCCAGCTCGTAATTCTTGCCGCCGGGACGCTGGCCCACCACCACGTGGCAGCCGGAATCGCGCAGATTCTGGGCATGGGCATGGCCCTGGCTGCCATAGCCGATGATGGCGATGGTCTTGCCTTTGAGCAGGGAGAGGTCAGCGTCGGAATCGTAATACACTTTCATGATTGAAGAATCCTTATCAAATGAGGCAGTTGCGAGTTTAATCCAGTTGCAAGGAGCGTTTGAGGGCCACGGCGCCGGTGCGGGCCATCTCCTTGATGCCGTAGCGTTGCAAGAGTGTCACCAGGGCACGCAGCTTGTCGTGGTCGCCGGTGGTCTCGACGATGATGTCGTCCTGGCCCACATCCACGATCTTGCAGCGAAACACGTCCAGCAGGCGGAAGATTTCCGCCTTTTTGGAGTCTTCCGCGTGCACCTTGAGCAGCATCATCTCCAGCTCCACGCTGGTCAGCTCCGTGAGGTCCACCACCTTGATGACGGTGACGAGCTTGCGCAGTTGTTTGATGATCTGTTCGATGATCTGATCGTCCCCGGTGGTGGTGATGGTCATCACCGAGACGCCTTCTTCCAGCGTGGGGCCGACGTTCAATGTTTCGATATTGAACCCGCGGCCGGAAAAAAGCCCGGAGATGCGGGAGAGCACGCCCGGTTCGTTTTCCACAAGCACGGAGAGCACGTGTCGCACGGGAAATCTCCTTACACCAGCAGCATTTCAGTAAGGGAGGCGCCTGCCGGAATCATGGGGTAGACGTTTTCCTCCCGCTCCACGCGCACATCCACAATCACGGTGTTCGGCGTGCGGAAGGCTTCTTCCAGCACCGGCTCCACCTCGTCCTTGGTCGTGGCGCGCAGGCCCACGGCGCCGTAGGCCCTGGCCAGGGCCACGAAGTCCGGCTGGGCGTCCATGCACGTGCCGCAATAGTTTTTGGCGTAAAACAGCTCCTGCCACTGCCGCACCATGCCCAGGTAGCCATTGTTCAGGATGACGACCTTCACCGGCAGCTTGTTGCACACAGCGGTGATGAGCTCCTGGATGTTCATCTGGATGGAGCCATCGCCGGCCACGTCCACCACGAGCCTGTCCGGGAAGGCGATCTGCGCGCCGATGGCCGCAGGCAGGCCGAAGCCCATGGTGCCCAGGCCGCCGGAGGTGAGCAGGGTGCGGGGGGTATTGTATTTGTAGAACTGCGCGGCCCACATCTGGTTCTGGCCCACTTCCGTGGCGATGATGGCCTGCCCCTTGCTCAGGCGGTAGATGGCGTCCACCACGTACTGGGGCTTGATGCCGCCGTTCTCTTTCCAGGTAAGGGGATGCAGGGTCGCCCATTCCTTGCACTGGCCAAGCCAGGGAGAGTGCGCGCCGGCCCAGTCTTTTTCCGTCAGCCGGGCTTCCACAATCTCCTTGAGGCCTTCCAGGGCCAGGCGACAATCCGCCACCACAGGCACATCCACGCGCACGTTCTTGCGGATGGAGGTGGGATCGATATCCACATGGACAATCTTGGCATGCGGGGCAAAGGTGGCCAGCTTGCCGGTCACCCGGTCGTCAAAGCGCGCGCCCACGGCCAGCATCACATCGCTGTGGGTGATGGCCATGTTGGCGGCATAGGTGCCATGCATGCCCAGCATGCCCAGGAAGAGCGGGTCTTCCCCGGGGAAGCAGCCCAGGCCCATGAGGGTGGCGGTGACGGGAATCTGCAGCGTTCTGGCCAGCCAAGCCAGGGGGTCCGCAGCGTTGGAACTGATGATGCCGCCGCCGGCGTAAATGATGGGCCGTTTGGCTCCCAGCAGCAGCTCCACAGCCTTCTTGAGCTGCTGCTTGTTGGGCTGCACCGTGGGATTGTAGCTGCGCATGGCCACGGCTTTGTCCGAGGGGAACTTGAAGGCCATCTTTTTTTGTTGGATGTCCTTGGGCACATCCACCAGCACGGGGCCGGGGCGGCCGGTGCGGGCCAGGTGGAAGGCCCGGCGGATGATCAGCGGCAACGATTCCAGATCCTTCACCAAAAAATTATGCTTGGTGCAGGGCCGGGTGATGCCGACAATATCCACCTCCTGGAACGCGTCGTTGCCGATGAGCGGTGTGGGCACCTGCCCGGTGATGACCACCAGGGGGATGGAGTCCAGATACGCATTGGCAATGCCGGTGACGGCGTTGGTGGCGCCGGGACCAGAGGTGACCAGGGCGCAGCCGACCTTGCCCGAAGCCCGGGCGTAGCCGTCCGCCATATGCACTGCGCCCTGTTCATGACGCACCAGAATATGCTTGAGAGGATAATTGGGGAGCTGGTCGTAGATGTCGATGATGGCGCCGCCGGGGTACCCGAACAAGGCGTCCACGCCCTCACGCACCAGACATTCCAGCAGGATCTGCGCCCCTGTCTTGGGCATGTGTCGCTCTCCTAGCTTTTATACCGATCGATGATGGCTTGCATGCGGGTCTTGCCCAGCAGCTTTTTCTTTTTGATATCCTTCACCAACAGGTCTTCCTGGGGGGATAGGAACGGCTTGGATTCCAGCTTTTCCAGCTGCTTTTCGTACAGGAGATGCTCTTCCCAGAGCGTTTGCAGCTCCGTGTCCTTGTCCCGAAACTGCTCGATCAAGGTCAGCTCGTTCGCTTCCATGGAGTGTCTCCTTTCCTCAGGATGGTTCTGCCTGGCCGGCCGCAAGGCGGCTCCAGGCGGGTTCAGCTGGGAGTTCAATACGCAGGGCCTTTTTGCGGCTGGTCTGGCCCGATTCCACCTGCACAGATGAAGCCCGGCAGCCCAGCACCCTGGCCACGAGCTTCACCAGGGCAGCGTTGGCTTTGTTGTCCACGGCAGGAGCGGCCACCTTGAGCTTCAGGCAGCCTTGATACTCACCCGCAGGACCTTCACTCTTCGCCCCCGGCTGCACCCAGACCCTGAGCCGCCACACGCCAGGACCGGCGGGCTCTGCGTAGGGAGGACGGGCTGCGGGCGAAGTGGGCATCAAGCGTCCTTTGGTGTGCGTTACCGGAGCGTCGGCACGCGGCCGGCCATGTCGTAGAGTGTCTGCACCACCACGCCCTGGATCAGGTAGATGATCAGGATGACAGCGATGGGCGCCAGATCCATCCCGCCCACCACCAGGAACGGAAAGGTGCGGCGCAGGCGACGGAATACTGGCTCGGTCATGCCGCGAATGGCGCGGACAATGGGATTGTACGGGTCCGGATTCACCCAGGACAACACGGCGGAGACAATGACGATCCAAAAATAAATGTTGAGGACCAGGCTCAAAATACCGGCCAGAGTGGCCAGCAAATTGTTGAATACACTCATCATTCCCCTCCGTTTCACGCGCCGTTCGCCAGAGACGGCTGCGACTGTTGGTACGATTCTTACGTGTGCGTCATCAGAAATCAAGCAGAATCTGCAACATCCTGTCATCAAAGGCGCATCAGTGCCTGGAGCAGGCAATGCCAGTCCGGGATGCGGGCCTCGGCGGCAAGGGGCTGATCCCCGAATACCCAGAACCGCACTCCTGCCCGGGCGGCACAGGCTTGGTCTATACGAGAATCCCCAATAAAGACAACATCTTCACGCTTCATCCCCCAGGCAGTCAGAATGCGATGCACGCCCTCGGGATGCGGCTTGGCCTGGGCCTTGCCGGCCGTCATCAGCGGAAAGAAGTACCCCACCAGCCCGTAGCGCGAGGCCACGTTTTCCATGGTGGTGCTGCGGTTGGTATGCACAGCCAGGCGGTACTTGCGGGCGCGCAGGGCGTCCAGCACCTCGTACAGTCCGGGAAAGGGACGCAGGTGCGGCAGGATTTCCCGCGTGTAGCTCACGTCCTTCCTGGCTTGGAGGGCCTGGGGCAGCATCCCCGGCGGGGTGACATGGGCAATGCAATCCAGCACCGTGTGCACGTGGCAATAGGCTTCCTGGGCTGGCGTCATGGGCCCCAGCCCCAGCCGGCTGCGAATGGCGTTGTAGTATTGCGCGTTCGACTCGTGGGTATCGAAGAGCACGCCGTCGCAATCGAAGATGAAGCCCTTGATGCCCTGGAACAATGCCGAGGACGTCACGGGGCCTATCTGAATCGGCATTCTCATGCCTGGGCCTCCCCGGAATCGCCGGTCAGGGGTGGGTGGCAGCGCACCGGACGATCCAGCCAGGGCCGCTGGGCATCCGGCCCGGTCAGGCCCAGGATGCGCCAGCCGGGCAGGTCTGCCGGCCCGGTCAGGCCCAGGTCTGCGATGATGTGCGGCTCGCAGATGGCCAGCTCCGCGCCCTCGGGCAGCAGCAGCAACACGGCCTCGGCCAGCCGGCGCCAGTCCAGGTCGCCGGCGGCGGCAGGATCGAAATCCAGCTCCCTGGGCGTCAGTTCGCCCACCAGACGGGCCAGCTCGGGATCATCGGGGATGTCGCTTCCGGCATGGAGATCTTCGTCTTCCGTCACCGACGAGGTGAACCGCAGGTTCAGGGATCGCAGCGTCTCGGCAGCGTCCCGCACCTCCAGCCGCTTTTCCTCCAGGTGCCAGGCCAGCAGCAGCAGGCGCTGGGCGGCCAGCCGCTTTTCTTCCAGCTTCGCGCCGGGGTTGTCCTGGCCGGCCAGGATCTCCAGCTCATCGCGAATGTCCATGGCGGTGCCGTCATAGAAGTTTTCCATGCCGGCCACGGAAAAATAGGCCATGTCTCCAGGTTTTTTGAACCGCGCCCCAAAGGCCAGCATCTCGGCCAGGCAGGCCCGGGCCATCTGCCGATTCATGGGCAGGGTTTCGGGCATGCACATGCCTGCCCGCAGCGGCGGCGGGGCAAGGCCAGGGTCCAGAAACACTGCTCCCTGCGGCGCGACGGCGCACATGGCGGGATGCAGACAGGGAAACACAAGACGCAATGGCGTGTCATTCATGGCGATGCCCATCCTCCGCGGCGGCATGTTCCCGTCGCGGTTCGAAGTATGCGCACACACCGGCACAGGCCGGCAGTTCCTTCAAGCAGAGATCTTCCAGAATGTGGAGGCAGCCCACGCTGGCCACCTCGTCGGCAGCCACGCCCGAGGGCAGTTCGGGGGCGTTGTCGGCATCGAAGGCGGGCACGAACTCGTCGCACCATTGCCGGGGATGCCCCAGATGCTGCATGCGGCGCTTCCAGATGCGCATGGCCGTCTCGTCCGACAAGGAAAAGGCCTCGACCTGATCCAGAAACCGATCATAGGCGTCGCCCCAGGACTGCAGCACGCGGCAACGCCATGCCAGTTCCAGGCCTGGATTGCGGCGTTCCTCCAGCAGGCAGCGCCCGTGGACGTAATATCGGCACCCCTGGCCGGGAAAGTGGAGGAGACGACGCGTCATGATGCTGTTGAGCCTGCAACCGGGCAAAAAAAGTGTTTTCTACACGCTTGCGCCCAGGCAAGCAAGGGCCGGCAGGCCACCGGGGCAAATTGCACCTTGACCCTGCCGGGTGGCGTGAGTATACGCAGCATGTCTCGCCTGGATGCAGTCTGCCGTACGACGCCGCCTGCACCCGGCCAGACGCCGGCAGGTGGATGGACCGCCTGCAGCATGACCCTACAAGGAGCAGCGCCATGATCGGTGGCCTCGGCATCTGGGAACTCATCCTCATTCTTGGCATTGTGCTGGTCGTTTTCGGGGCCAACAAACTGCCGGAAATCGGCGGCGGCATGGGCAAAGCCATCCGCAATTTCAAGCGGGCCACGTCCGAGCCCGATGAAATCGACGTCACCCCCAAAGAAAAGGTGACCGAAAAGACCGACAAGAAGGATGGCGACAAGCCCGAATAAGCCGCCCTTCCTGCGCATATCCACGCATTGTTCCGGCGCGCAGCCCTGCGGGTTTCCCCTGGCTGCTGCGCCGGTTTTTTTGCGACCCAGCGACGCCACAACCTGTCGCCAGATTCCGGACACGCCCGCCCGATTCCTGCTCAGGCCCGCTGCTCCATCATCCGCCGCACCTGCCGGCCCAGCAGGGCCATGCCCAGCACGGCTGCGCCTGTGGCCAGTCCCGCCAGTCCGAAGATGTCCCGCGGCTGCCGTGTGTCCAGCAGCACCCCCACGGCATCGAACACCAGGGGGGAGAGAAACTGTCCCAGGAAGATCATGCTCCCGGCCAGCGCCATGGCCCGCATGCTCAGGGGCAGGGGCGTGGCCCTGGCCACGGCCACCAGCAGGCTGGGCCACAGGGATCCCAGGCCAAACCCCACCAGCACCACCCCGCCCATGGCGCTCGCCAGTCCTGTTGCATAATGCAGACAGAAGAACCCGGCAGCCATCAGACACAGCATGACCAGCGGCAACTGCCGGCCGAACATCAACCGCGTCCGCGGCAGGATCAGCCCGGCCACGAATCCCGCGGTGGTGGATCCGGCCAGGGACATGCCCGAGTTGGCAGCCTCGCCGTAGCCTTCCCGGATCAGAAACAACGCCAGGTTGGTGGGAATGCAATAAAAGACGATCATGAGCAGCAGCAGGCCCAGCGCCCCCAGCCAGGCGCCCAGGGGCAGACGGCCCGTGGCGGCCGCGGGGCTCTGCTCCGGGGGAGGCTCCTGCAGAAACAGCGCGGCCATGGTCATGGTCACCAGACTGATGGCGTAGATGGCGAAGGCATACCGCCAGTTGGCCTGGGCCAGCCAGCCGGAGCAGAACAGGGCCACAATGCCCCCCAGGTTGGCCGTGGAGGCCGTGCGCCCCATCATGCGTACCCGTTCCTCCCCGGCAAAGAAGACGCTCACCAAGGAGTTGGACATGGGCATGACCAGCCCCACGCCGATGCCCAGCACAATGCGCGTGGCCAGCAGCATGGGAAAACTGGTGGCCAGCCCGCCGCCGGCGCCGCCCAGCAGGTACAGCGCCCCGCCCAGCAGCAGGGTGCGCCTGACCCCCAGCCGGGCGCAGATGCGCGGAGCCAGGAACGACATGGGGATGATGCACACCGAAGGCGCCGTGAGCAGCAGCTTGATTGTGGTGGGCGACACGTCCGGAAAGGCGGCCTGCACTGCGCCCAGGGCCGGAGCCACGGCCGCCCCGGCCATCACCGTGAGCAGCGAAATGGAAAGGATGCTCCAGGCGTTCAACGTCATGCCGGCGCTCCTGCATCCCCCGTCTGCTCATCATCCGCAACGAGTTCCCGCCGCGGCCCTTCGGCCATGCGGTCCGCATTGGCCAGCACCATGCGCAGCAGGCCGAACAGCTCGGATTGTTTGTCCTGAGGAATGCCATCCAGCAAGGCGTCGGACCATCTATAGAGGATGGCGAAAAATTCCGACTCGATGGCCAGGGCCTTGGGGGTCAGCTGCACGCGACGGATGCGGCGGTCTTCGAGATCGGCCGAACGCACCACGTAGCCGACCCGTTCCAGCGGGGCCATGGCCCGGGTGACGGTGGCCTTGTCCACCTTGAGCAGCGCGGCCAGTTCGTCCTGGGAAAAAAGCGCCGTGCCCGTGGCATGCTGATGGAACAACTCGGCCATGAGCAGCACCTGCCCCTGGCCGATCTGCAGGCGGGCCATCTCCCGCAGGGCATACAACTGAAACCGTCGGTTCACCAGGCAGATGAGCCGCCCCATGGACTGCCCGGGCGGCCGCCGCACAAACGAGGTGGAGGAAGGCATGGACTACTCCTGAATGAAATGCAAAGGCATGCAGCCAGCTCCTGTGCCACACTTCCGTTGCATGTGCAACAAAATGTGCGCAGTGGCGGAACCCGGCGGAATCGTGTACTGGGTCAAGGCCATGGACGCCATGGAACACGCCGTCATGCAGCCTGCCCCGGCTGCACCCGCCCCACCCCTGCCGCCCGGGGTGGACAGGCTGCTCGCGCTGGACGAGCTGCGCGCCCCGGATGGCAGCCTGCACCCGCACTGGAGCGCCTTTCTCGCCTCCCTGGAACGCATGGGACCGGACGAGGTGGGCCGACGCCGGCTGGACATCCGCCGTCTGCTGCGGGAAAATGGCGTCACCTTCCATGTGCATGGCGATCCGAGCGGCAGACACCGGCCCTGGGAGCTGGATCTCGTCCCTTGGGTTATTGCCCCGGCAGACTGGGAGCAGCTGGAAGCCGGCCTCACCCAGCGGGCCATGGTCCTGGATCTGCTCTTCAAGGACCTGTACGGCCCCCGCATGCTGCTGCGGGAACGGGTGGTGCCGGCGGAAGCGGTCTTCTCCCATCCAGGATTCCTGCGCACCTGCGACAAGATGCACCACCGCGGAGAACGTCAGCTCGTCTTCCATTCGGCAGACTGCTGCCGCGATCCGGACGGGCGATTCCGGGTCCTGCGGGATTTCACCCAGTCCCCCACGGGCTCGGGCTATGCCCTGGAAAACCGCACCGTGCTGGCCCGCGTGCTGCCCGACGTGTTCCGCGACTGCAACGTGGAACGCATCTCCCATTTTTTCCGCGCCATGCGGGACACCCTGGCCCGGCTGGCCCCGCGCCGACGCGACGACCCGCGCATTGTCCTGCTCACCCCCGGCCCGGAACACGAAACCTACTTCGAGCACGCCTACCTGGCCGCCTATCTGGGCTACACCCTGGTCCAGGGCGAGGACCTCACCGTGCGCGACGGCGCGGTCTGGCTCAAATCCATCGGCGGGCTGGAACCGGTGGACGTGATCCTGCGCCGGGTCACGGACGTGCTGTGCGATCCCCTGGAACTGCAGGAAGACAGCCGCCACGGCGTGGCCGGACTGGTGGAAGCCGTGCGGCTGCAGCATGTGGCCGTGGCCAATCCCCTGGGCAGCGGTGTGCTGGAAAATCCCGGCCTGGCCGCCTGCCTGGATCGGGTCTGCCGTCGCCTGCTGGGGGAGGATCTGCTGCTGCCCGGTCCGCGCACCTGGTGGTGCGGCACCGCCGAAGACAAGCGGTATATTTTTGAGCATCTGGATTCCCTGAAGATTCTCCCCATCGCCCCCCAGCACGGCGCGCCCGTGGATGGCTGGCGGCTCTCCCGCGCCGAGCGCCAGGCCCTGCAACGCCGCATGGCCGCCGCGCCCTTCCTCTTCGCTGCGCAGGAGCCCCTGGAGCCATCCGCCGCCCCCTCGCTTCCGGAAACCGAACACGCGCCGTTGCTCTCGCGTCCCGTGGTGGTCCGCACCTTCCTCACCGCCAAGGACGACGGGTACATGGTCATGCCCGGCGGGCTCACCCGCAGTGTGGGGAACGAACATGGCGCGGCGGATGAACCATTGCAGGAGCTGTCCCAGGAACTGAGCAAGGATACCTGGGTCCGCGCCCGGGCCAGGGCCCAGCACGTGAGCCTGTGGACCAGCTCGGACGTGGTGCGCGAGCCCTGGGCCGTGGACAATGTGCTGCCCAGTCTGGCTGCGGAAAATCTCTTCTGGGTGGGCCGCTACCTGGAACGCGCCACGGCCTGCGCCCGGCTGCTGCGCGTGCTGGCCAATCTGTTCAACCATTCCGACACCCTCGGCCCGGAGACGGAGCGCGAATGCCTGCCGCACCTGCTGCAGGCCCTGGCCAATCTCACGGGAGGCCCTCTCCCCGCCTCCCCGGAGGAACTGAGTCAGTGGTCGGAGCAGGAGCTTCGCGCCCTGGCCCTGGATCCCCAGTTGGGCGGGTCCCTGTCGCGCACCCTGCGGCTGCTGGCCAGCAACGCCTATGCCGTGCGGGATCGCTGGTCCGCAGACACCTGGCGCGTCATCGATGCCATCCAGGAACACGCCGAGGCCCTGGCCGGCTATTCCCCCCTCCAGGAACACGCCGGCATGGAGCGGCTGCAGGCCATCCTGGATCTGCTGCTCACCAGCCTCATCGCCTTCACCGGCTACACCATGGAGAGCATGACCCGCGCCGTGGGCTGGGTGTTGCTGGATACCGGCCGCCGCATGGAACGCGGCCTCATGCTCATCGGCATGCTGCAGGGCGCCCTGGCTCCCCATACGCCGCAACAACTGTCCGAGTCCGTGGCCCAGCAGCTCATGGAAATGACCCTTTCCACCCTGGAATCCCTCATCACGTACCGCCGCCGGTACCGGTCCCAGCTGCGACTGGAGCAGACCCTTGACCTGCTGCTGCTGGACGAGACCAACCCCCGCTCCCTGGCCTTCCAACTGGAGCAGCTGCGCAGCCACATGCAGGCCCTGCCCCGTCCGCGCCGCAGCTCGCGCACCAGCCCCGAAGAACGCCTGGCCCTGGAGGCGTACGCCAGCCTCAAGCGCATGGATGCCCTGGAGCTGGCCCGGTACTCCACCCGCACCCGCCGGCATGAGGTGCTGCACACCTTTCTGGCAGACCAGTTCCGCCTGCTGGCCGCCATGTCCGACGCCATTTCCCTTTCCTTCTTCAGCCACGCCGGCGGGCCCACCCCCCTGGCGCGACGCCGGGCCACCACACTGTGAACTATCGCATCATCCACAGCACCAAATTTCGCCACAGCGATCCCGTCCCCCTCTCCCACAACGAGGCCCGGCTTTCGCCGCGGGATTTTTCCCGCCAGACCTGCACCCGCAACCGCTACCACATCACCCCCAAGCCACGGGTGTTTCGCAAGCGGTTCGACTACTTCGGCAATCAAGTCTGCTACTTCTCCATTGAGGAACCCCACAGCGAACTCACGGTGACCGTGACCAGCGAAGTGCAGGTGACCAACACCGGGTACGACACCCCCGGCCCGGCCGACGACATCCCCTGGGAGGCCGCCCGGGATCTGCTCATCGAGTCCGACCACTTCGACATCGCCGAGAATCGGGACTTCCTGCTGGATTCCAGCCTCATCACCGCCTCCGGCCAACTGCGCGCCTACGCCACGCCCTCCTTCCCCATGGGCCGGCCCCTGCTGGCCGCAGCCCGGGATCTGATGGCGCGCATCTACCACGATTTCGCGTACGTGCCTGGCTTTACGGAAATCTCCACCCCCCTGGAAGAAGTGCTGACCCACCGCCGCGGCGTGTGCCAGGACTTCGCCCACCTGGCCATCGGCTGCCTGCGTTCCATGGGTCTGGCGGCGCGCTACGTGTCCGGCTACATCGAGACCCTTCCCCCGCCCGGACAAGAAAAGCTCGTGGGCACGGACGCCTCCCATGCCTGGTTCTCCGTGTACATGCCCGAGTACGGCTGGATGGACTTCGACCCCACCAACAACCAAATTCCCATGAACCGCCACATCACCCTGGCCTGGGGACGAGACTACGCCGACGTGCCGCCCCTCAAGGGCGTCATCTACACCAGCGGCAGCCAGGCCATGGATGTAACCGTGGACGTGATGCGTCTGGAGGGCTGAGGACCATGTGTCGGCAGGCTGATTGTTCCATTGCCTCCGTGTTCCGCCAGCTGCCATGCGCATCTGTCTGATCTCCCCTGTCCTGGCCAGGGCCCTGGAAGACCTGGGCCACGAGGTGACGGTCTTCTGGCCCACGCAGACCGCCGTTTTTGATCTGGCGGCGGCCCTGGAGGAACGACGCTTTACGCCGGATCTCATCCTGCAGGAAGAATTCCTCGGGGCGCGGGTGCTGCTGACCGGGCTGGAGCACTTCTCGTGCCCCAAGGTGTTCTGGTCCCTGGATACGCACCTCAATTCCCACTGGCACCGCTGGTACGCCTGCTGCTTCGATGGCGTGGTCACGCCGCACGTGCATTTGTGGTCGCAGTTTCCCTGGCCGCGGCCGCCCCTGGGCCGGCTGGCCTTTCCCGGCGTGGACCGCCCCTGGACGCCCCATGCCGGCCGCCGCAATGACGTGAGTTTTGTGGGCCGCATCACCCCGGAGCGCCCCCGCCGGGCCTGGCTGGCCGAATTTCTCACGGCGCGTTGCCGGGCCCGCATCGAGCAGGATCTGACCTTCCCGGCCATGCTGGATCTGTATGCCGACACCCGCCTGGCCCCCAACGAAGCCATCCAGGCCGAGATGAACTTTCGCGTCACCGAGGCGGCCAGTTGCGGCTGTCTGGTGCTCAGCCAGAACATCGGGCCGGATCAGGACGCGCTCTTCGAGCCGGGCAAGGAAGTGGCGATCTACGAACACGTGCTGGAGCTGCAGGTCCTGCTGGACCAGTTCCGCCGCTTCCCCCGGCCGGCAGAGACCATTGCCCGGGCCGGCTGGCGCCGCGTGCAGGCCAGCCACCTGCCCCGGCACCGGGCCGCGGAGCTGCTGCGCTTTGTGGAGACGCTGCCGGCCGCATCGGCCCCGGTGATGCACCGTGACCTTGCCTGGCAGCTGGCCCGCTGGGAATTGGTGCGCGGCAAACGCCAGCCGGGCAGCCTGCATCAGGAAGCCGCCGCCCTGACCGCTCACGCCGAACACCCCGAGGCCCTGGCCGCCCTCCTGGAAACACAGCACCTGCTCCAGCGACCGCAGGAGGCGCTGCAGCTGGCCGTGGAAATCATCCGGCATCCCGTCCTGTCCCGTCATGTGCCCCTGGCGGCGGCCTGCTCGGTGCTGGGGCTGTATCAGAACCAGTTCGAATTTGCCCGCCAATGCCTGCTGCTGCAGGGGGAAACCCGGCGCCCGGAAACACCCCTGGCCCTGCTGCAGGCCTGGGCTGCGCAGCTTTCCCGCATCGGCCTCACCGCCCTGCCCGGCCGGCTGTTCCAGCCACACCTGCACCTGCCGGCCAGTGCCGCGGACTGCCTGTTTCTGGCCATGGAACTGTCGCCCCACGATGTGGAGACCTCCCGCCGCCTGGAATCCCTGCTGGCGGCCTGCGGCGGCTGGGAGCATATCCGCCTGGGCCTGCTCTCGGACATTTCCCTGCGCAAGCGGGACGACTGGCGCACCGGCCTGGCCCTGGCCCTGGCCAACCTGCGGGCCTTCCGCTTTTCCCAGGGGCTGGAAGAAGCCGCCCTGGCCTTGCATTCCGCGCGCAGCCAGGGCAAGGAAGGACAGTTCGCACGACGCCTGGAAGCGCTCGACCCTTCCGGCAGCATCGCCAAGACCCTGGCCTCCATCCTCTGAGCGTACCCATCATGCTGGAATATCTCCGCATCAAGAATCTTGCCCTCATTGAAGACCTGGCCCTGGAACTGGATCAGGGTTTCAACGTGCTCACCGGCGAAACCGGCGCTGGCAAGAGCTTCATCCTCAAGGCCCTGGGCTTTTTGACCGGAGAAAAGCTCGCGGCCGATCTGGTCCGCCCCGGCGAAGACAAGGCCGTGGTGGAGGCGCTGTTCCTCCTCCCGGACCCCGCCGGCACCGAACGGGAAGTGGTGCTGCACCGCGAACTGGCCGCCGAATCCGGCCGCAGCCGGCTGCGCATCAACGACGCGCTGTCTTCCCAGGAAACCATCAAGGCCCTGCGGCCGTCCCTGGTGGCCGTCACCAGCCAGCACGGGCAGCAGCAGTTGCTCTCTCCGGCGTACCAGGCCCGGTTGCTGGACGAATTCCTCCAGCGGCTGCATCTGGTTCCCGAGGAGGACTGGACCGCCGCCGAGGCCGGCAAGCGCCGCCTGCGCGAACTCGCCGCCAGCCGTCAGGCGCTGGAGACCCGCAGCCGGGATCTGGCCGTCCGACGCGAACTGCTGGAGCATCAGAAATCCGTCATCGACAAGATTGCCCCCGAGCCCGGCGAGGAAGAGGCCCTGCTGGAAAAGCGCGCGGCCGCCCGCAACGCCAAGGTGCTGCGCGAGGCCGTGGACGGCTCCCTGGCCCTGCTGCTGGGCGAGGAAGCCGGCCTCATCGAGGCGGCGGACCAATTGTCCCGGCGTCTGGCGCATCTGGCCGATGTCCACGAGGCTTACGCCGACGATGTGACCTGGCTGGAGGAGACGGCCATCCGTCTGCGCGATCTTTCCTCCCGCCTGCGCCGCGAACGGGCCGGTGGCCCCTCCCCGCGCGAGCTGGAGGCCGTGGAGTCCCGGCTGTACGCCCTGGCCCAGCTCAAGCGCCAGCTCAAGCGCAGCATGCCGGAGATCCTGGCCCTGCAGTCCGAAATCGAGGAAAGCATTTCCTTTCTGGATGTCTGCGGCCTGGAACTGGCCGGTCTGGCCCGCGAGGAAGCCGACACCGCCCAGGCCCTTGCCGTGGTGCTGGAGCGCCTGAACACCGCCCGCCGCGAGGCGGCGACCCGGTTTTCCGCCGTGCTGGAAGAGGAATTGCGCGGCCTGGGATTTTCTCCCGAGGTGCAGGTGGGCTGCGAATTCGAGCGGCAGTTGCTCTTTGCGGACCGCGCCGCCGAGCCGGCCTTCGCCACCCTGGGGGAGGATCGCGCCCGTCTGCTCTGGCGGCCCAACCCGGGCCAGCCGGCCCAGCCCCTGGACCGCATCGCCTCCGGCGGCGAATTGTCGCGTTTTCTGCTGGCCCTGGTGCGCTCCAGCGCCGCCCGTGACGACGTCGAGCAGCCCACCCTGCTCTTCGATGAAATCGATACCGGCGTGGGCGGGATCACCCTCAATCACGTGGCTGCCCGGCTCAAGGAACTGGCCGGCCGGCGGCAGATTCTCGTCGTCACCCACTGGCCCCAGCTGGCGGCCCTGGCCGACCGGCATTTCTACGTGGAAAAACTCGTCATCGACGGCAACACCACCACCCGCTGCCGCCGGCTGGACGGCGAAGACGTGTTCGCGGAACTCACGCGCATGGCCGGCGGCGGCACCCAGGGCGCGGCCCTGGCCCGGGAGCTGATGGGCGGCACGAACAAGGCGTGACGCGAGGGCATGTTGTTTTTGGAAAGACTTCTCGGGGGACAACCTTTCTGGAGAAAGGTTCTTCCCCCGACCCCCCCTTCCAAAGACTTTTTTTGGTGTAATTACAAAAAACTATTAGATTTTTTGAAGGGAAACGCGCGAGAGGGGAGAACCTTTTGCAAACAGGTTTCCCCTCTCGCCACGCCTTCTTCCCGCATGCAGCCAAGCGCTACGTCAGGTTGCGCTCGTCGATGACGCGTTTGGCCTTGCCTTCGGAGCGGGCGATGGTCTGGCGTTCCACCAGCTTCACCTTGGCCGTCACGCCCAGGAATTCCTTGATGGTGTCGGAGATGCGGCGTTCGCGCTGCTGCAGGGCCTTGATTTCGTCGGAGAAGAGGGTTTCGCCCACTTCCACCTGCACTTCCATGGTATCCAGGTTGCCTTCGCGGCGCACCATGATCTGATAATGCGGGGAGAGGCCTTCGGTCTCCATCAGAATGGCTTCAATCTGCGAGGGGAAGACGTTCACCCCGCGGATAATCAGCATGTCGTCGCTGCGGCCGGCAATGCGGCCCATGCGCACCAGGGTGCGGCCGCACACGCAGGGCGTGTAGTTCAGGGTGGTCATGTCCCGGGTGCGGTAGCGCAGCAGCGGGATGCCTTCCTTGGTCAGGGTGGTGATCACCAGCTCGCCCTGCGCGCCGGGGGGCAGGACCTCGCCGCTTTCGGGGTTGATGATCTCCGGCAGGAAGTGATCCTCAAAGATGTGCATGCCGCACTGGCCTTCGGCGCATTCCTGGGCCACGCCGGGCCCCATGATTTCCGAAAGACCATAGATGTTCGTGGCGGTGAGGCCGCATTTCTGTTCGATCTGCCGGCGCATTTCCTCGGTCCAGGGCTCGGCGCCGAACACCCCCACGCGCAGGGGGAGCTTGCGGATATCCACCCCCATTTCTTCCGCGGCCTCGTGCAGGTGCAGCATGTACGAAGGCGTGCAGCAGATGACCGTGGCTTCGAAGTCCTTCAGCAGGGCGATCTGTCGCTTGGTGGCCCCGCCGGACACGGGCACCACCGTGGCGCCCAGGCGCTCGGCGCCGTAGTGCGCGCCCAGGCCGCCGGTGAACAGGCCGTAGCCGTAGGCGTTGTGGATGATGTCGTTGCGGGTGGCCCCGGCCGCCATGAGGGACCGGGCCACGCACTGGGCCCAGGTGTCCAGATCGCGCTGGGTGTAGCCCACCACCGTGGCCTTGCCGGTGGTGCCGCTGGAAGAATGGATGCGGACGATGCTTTCCCTGGGCGCGGCAAACAGGCCAAAGGGATAATGGTTGCGCAGGTCCTGCTTTTCGGTGAAGGGAAAGTACTGCAGATCCGACAGGCTGCGCAGCTCCGCGGGGCTGATCTTCCGCGTGTCCATGGCCTTGCGATAAAAGGGCACCACGGCGTAGAGTTTTTCCACCAGGGCCTTCAGCCGGCGCAGTTGCAGCGCTTCCATGTCCTCGCGGGGCAAGGTCTCCTTGTCCACATCATACATCATCGTCGTTCCTCCAAGCGCCTGAAAACGTGTATGCTACTCGAATCGGGGCAACTCGTCCCGCTCGGCCAGCAGGGCCTGGCGCAGCTCTCGGGAGCGGGCGTCCAGCCGTCCCAGGGTGTCTTCGCGGCGGGCGAGATTGTTGAAAAACGGGGTAAACGCCAGGTGGATGTCGTCAAAAATGGCCGTCAACTGACGGGTGAGCTGCTCTTCCACCTCCTGCTGCAGCCGCTCGCGGCCCTGCTCCAGTGCCGCGCGGAACTTCTTGATGCTGGCCCGGCGGCGGATGACCAGGATGTTCAGGGCCAGCACGGCCCCGGCCAGGCTGATGAGCCCGCCGGTGACGTCGATGACCGCGGCATGCGTGGCCGCGGCGATGATCGCGCCCATGGCCGTGATGATCCCGCCGGCCACGGCCTGTTCACCCATGTACTGCAGGGTGCGCGGGGTGAGCCGTTCGTCCAGGGCGGCATCGTCCAACAGGGCCAGCACCTGCTGGCGGGCCTGATCCAGGCTTTCCAGGCGGGTGCGGGTCATGGTGGTCACGGCGGCCTCCCGGGAGCGGGCCGCGGCTTCTTCGCGCAGTTGTCCGGCCAGGGTCTCCATCACCTTGCCCACGCTTTCGCGCAGGCGGCTGGCCCCCTGGGCGCTCACGGTCTCCACGTCAGCATCAAGTTTCTGTTTGAAGGTCGCGAAGATGCCGTCCAGCCACTGCTGCATCTTTTCCTTCTTGCCGACAACGGAATAGGCGGTCATGCGCAGCATCTGGACGAGGGACAGGCCGTCCTCGAAGTCCCGGGCCAGGGCGTCGGCGTGGCGGGCGTAGGCCTCGGCGGTCCGGGCGCGGATCCATTCCACATCGCTCTGGCAGCTCTTGCGGGCCAGGGTCAGATAGTCCGTGATGGTGGCTTCTTCGCGGCGGTCGTGGCGCAGGGTCTCGGACTGGGCGGTCAGGGAGCCATCCACCAGATCCAACACCGTGAGCCCGGTGGTGATGCAGCTTTCCATCTTCTCCCGCGCCCGGCGGCCGCCGGTGACGTGCGCCCGGATGAAGCCCAGCAGCGCAGCCATGCCCGAGCCTTCGGGATCCTCCTGGGCCTTGCGGGCAGAGACGGCGAACACCGCCGGCTCGGCCAGACTCCGGCCGCGGGCGTATTCCACCACCTTGGCCGTGTTTACGGTCAACTCTTCCTCGCTGGCGCGGTCCTTCTGCTGCAGCACAAACACGGCCTTCTTGCGCCAGGCCTCGTGCACGAAGTCGAAGAATTCCCAGGCGGAACGGGTATGCGGATTGGTGGCCGGAAAGACGAACAGCGCCAGATCCGACTGCGGGATGAACGCCTCGGTGATCTCCTGGTGCTGCGCCACCAGCGTGTTGGTGCCGGGCGTGTCCACGATGGCGATGTCCTTCAGGATCTCCACCGGCAGGGAAATTTCCCGCAAATGCGAAGAGACCATGCGCGTGGCCGGGGCAGGACCGTACACGATCTTCTGGATCACGTCCGTGCAGGGCTCCGGAGCCACGGCGCAGATGTCCGCCCCCAGCAGGGCATTCACCAGGCTGGACTTGCCGGCCTTCACCTCCCCCACCACCACGAACAGAAACGGCGCATGCACCGAGGCGATGGCGTCCGCGGCCACACTGCGGGCAGCCTCGGGGCCGGTTTCCACAGCCAGGGCGTGCAGGGCCGTGAAACGGCCGGTCAGCCGTTCCTTGATCTGCACAAAGCGGGATTCGAGCAGGGGCGAAGGGTGCGGATCGGATTGGGGATCGGATTGGGGATCGATCTGGGCATCGGGCATGATCTGGGGGCCTCCGGGCTCCGAACATGGACGGGCATGCCACGCATGGACGGACAGGCATGAAAACGAGTCCCCTTCCTTCGCCCATTTCCCTGGAAAAATCCAGCCTCCGCCACGGCAGGCGACGGACATGATTTGCCAGCGGACGCGAAATTGCGTAGATCCTGGACGGCGGCTGTCCGCCGCTATTCTCCCGTTCCCGCATGCACCAAGGAAGACACGACGCCGATGACGCACACGCAGCACAAATACAATGCCATGCCCTTTGACGAAAAAGCCCGCCTGCTGGCCGCCCGCCTGCACGACAAACAGGCGGACGAGCCGATCGGGCTGATCCTGCGCGGCCGCTCCGCCGCCACCGACGCCATGCTCATCGCCACCGCCAAAACCCAGCGCCATGCCCAGGCCCTGGCCGATGCCGTGACCGAGCTGGCCCGGGAGCAGAACCTGGAAGTGCTGGGCGTGGAAGGCTACAAGGCCGGCCAGTGGGTCCTGATGGATCTGAATGATGTCCTCGTCCACATCTTCACCGGGGACATGCGCCGCCTCTTCAACCTGGAAGGCCTCTGGCTCCAGGTGCCGCGCATGGATCTTGCGCTGCCGGATTCCTCCCGCCCCGCCGCGCCCGAATCCGCCCAGAGCACCCAGGACACCCAAGACGCGCAGGACGCCGACGCATGAGCGCTCCCGCCATTTCTCCGGTCCTGCTGCTCATCCTGGATGGCTGCGGCCTGGCGCCGGACGGTCCCGGCAATGCCATCGCCCTGGCGCATACCCCGGTACTGGACGCGCTCGTCAAGGACGCGCCCTGCGCCGCGCTGGCCTGCTCCGGCCGCGCCGTGGGCCTGCCCGCCGGCTTCATGGGCAATTCGGAAGTGGGCCACATGAACCTGGGCGCTGGCCGCGTGGTCTATCAAGACATGACCCGCATCGATATCGCCATTGAGGACGGTTCCTTTTTCACCAATCCCGTGATCCTGGCCCTCATGGCGGACATCAAGGCCGCCGGTGGCCGGCTGCATTGCATGGGCCTGCTTTCCGACGGCGGCGTGCACAGCCACAGCAGCCACCTCAAGGCCCTGCTCACCCTGGCCAAACAGCAAGGCGTGCCGGCCCTGGTGCACGTGTTCCTGGACGGCCGGGACCAGCCCCCCACCAGCGGGCACGGCGACATGCTGCGGCTCCAGACCTTTCTGCAGGAACTGGGCTGGGGCGAGATTGTCACCGTCACCGGCCGGTATTGGGCCATGGACCGCGACAAGCGCTGGGACCGGGTGGAACGCTTCCACCGCGCCCTCACCCTGCCCGTCTCCCTGAGCGGCGCCGTGGCGGCGGCGGATCCTGCCGCCCTGGTCCAGGCAGCCTATGACGCCGGCGAGACCGATGAATTCGTCGCCCCGCATGTCATCACCGGCGCCGATGGTCAGGCCGCCGGGCAGCTCAGGGACGGCGACGGCATCTTCTTCTTCAATTTCCGGGCAGACCGCGCTCGCCAGCTCTGCCGCGCCCTGTGGGACGACGCCTTCGACGCCTACCCCCGCCCCATGCGGCCCCGGCTGGCCGGCTTTGCCACCATGACCCGCTACGACGCCTCCCTGCCCCTGCCGGCGGCCTTCCCTCCGCAGGACCTCGCCGGCGTGCTCGGAGAAGTGGTCGCCAGCCATGGACTGCAGCAACTGCGCATTGCCGAGACGGAAAAATACGCCCATGTGACGTATTTCTTCTCCGGCGGCCGCGAGGCGCTCTTTGACGGCGAAGAGCGCGCCCTGGTGCCCAGCCCGCGCGAGGTGGCCACCTACGATCTCAAACCCGAGATGAGCTGCCCCGAAGTCACGCGCCAACTGCTGGCCGCCCTGGCCGCCCGCAAACATGCGCTCATCGTCTGCAATCTGGCCAATATGGATATGGTGGGCCACACCGGGAGCATCCCCGCGGCCATGCAGGCCGTCGAAACCGTGGACACCTGTGTGGGACAGATTCTGGACGCCGCCCGCGCCCACGGCTGGCGCACCCTGCTGACGGCCGATCACGGCAATGCGGAAGAGATGCTGGACGCCCAAGGCAACCCCCAGACCGCCCACAGCACCAATCCCGTGCCCCTGGTCCTCATCCTGCCGCCAGGGGACCCGCTGGGGAACGGCGCGGCGCCTCGCCTGGCCGATGGCCGCCTGGGCGACGTGGCCCCCACGGTGCTGGCACTCATGGGGCTGGACAACGCAGCACCGGGCAGCCAGATGACCGGCGAATCCCTGCTGCGCCCCACATCGCAACACTAGGGTCTTTTACTTTTTGAAAAAGGACGGTGCGAGAGGGGAAACCTTTTTGCAAAAGGTT
>NC_022444.1:3648608-3649079 GCF_000468495.1 Megalodesulfovibrio gigas DSM 1382 = ATCC 19364 | reverse complement strand
GAGGGGGGTTCGGGGGGAACCCTTTCTCCAGAAAGGGTTCCCCCCGAGAAGTCTTTTCAAAAACAACATGCCCTCGAACAGGACCTGCATTGCCATGAGCGACATCCGCAAGCCCCTTACCCCCGTCAAGCCCGTCGGTCTGGAACTGGTGTTTTTCTACCCCTGCCCGCACTGCCAGCGGCAGGTGCCCCTGGTGGGCCCCACCCAGCCCTCCCTGGCCCAGTGCGACAGCTGCAAAGGCCAGTTCCCCATCGTCCCGGCGGACGAACGGACCCTGACCTTCCTCAAAATCATGCTGGCCAACGGCAAGGCCGGCATCGATCCGGATTTTCTGTAGCACCCGCGCTGCACGCGACTGGCGCATTGTCTTGTTCTGAAAGAAGTCATCGAGGGGAAACCTTTCTACAGAAAGGTTTCCCCTCTCGCAATGTCCTTTTTCAAAAGTAACAGGCTCTAGCCCGCATATTGCAC
>NC_022444.1:3466431-3647049 GCF_000468495.1 Megalodesulfovibrio gigas DSM 1382 = ATCC 19364 | reverse complement strand
CATGCAATATGCGGGCTAGCGGAACACGATGGTCTTGTTCTGGTGGACGATGATACGATCCTCCAGATGCAGCCGCACGGCCCGGGCCAGCACCTGGCGTTCGATGTCCCGACCCAGCCGGCGCAACTCCTCCACGCTCTGCCGATGACTCACGCGGGCGACGTCCTGTTCGATGATGGGGCCGGCATCCAGCTCCGCCGTCACATAATGGGCCGTCGCGCCGATGAGCTTCACGCCACGGTCCTTGGCCTGGCGGTACGGATCCGCCCCGGGAAATGCCGGCAGAAAGGAATGATGGATGTTGATGATGGACTCGGGAAAGCGGGACACGAATTCCCCGGTCAAAATGCGCATGTAGCGCGCCAGCACCAGCACATCCACCTGCCCTTCCAGCAGCTCCAGCATGCGGGCTTCGGCTGCGGCGCGGTCGTCCGCGGCTTCGGCAATGTAGTGATACGGAATGCCGAAGGCCTCCACCGCTTCCCGATGCACGGGATGGTTGCTGAGCACCATGCGCACGTCGCAGTCCAGTTCACCGCGAGACCAGCGCCACAGCAGTTCCAGCAGGCAATGTTCCTGGCCGGAGACGAGCACGGCCATGCGTTTCTTGTCTGTGCTGTAGGTGATGTTCCAGTCCATCTCAAACCGGTCCGCCACCACGCCCTGAAAGGCGCTCTCCAGGGCCGAGCGGGTCAGGTCCAGATGCGGCGTCTGAAACTCCTGGCGCATGAAGAACACGCCGCCTTCGGGATCCGTGGAATACTGGTCCAGGGACGTGATGTTGGCCCCGTGGGAATACAAAAAATTGCTGACCGCGGCCACAATGCCCGGACGGTCCGCACAGGTGATGCGCAAGCGCGCGCTGCTGGATTCGTGCATGATTGCAATGGGGGGTGAAAGGGTGCAACGGAACGCGACACCTTGAACGCTTTCCCGCCGACGGTCAAGATGACGCGATCTGGTCGCACTACAGGATCACGTGCCGCTTGATGTACTGCACCACTTCTTCCGGCGTGTTCAGGATGGTGAACATTTCCAGCTCTTCTTCATTGATGAAGCCACGGCTGCACATGGTCTCCCGAATCCAGCCCATGAGCCCGCCCCAGAAGGATTCCTGGTACAGGATGATGGGAAACGGCTTGATGCGCTTGGTCTGCGAAAGCACGGCAGCCTCGAAGAGTTCGTCCAGCGTGCCCACCCCGCCGGGCATGACCACGTAGGCCATGGCGTATTTGACGAACATGATCTTGCGCACGAAGAAATAGTTGAAGCTGCAGCGCACGGTCTGGAAAGGATTGGGCGCCTGCTCGTGGGGCAGCTCAATGTTCAGGCCCACGCTGGGGCCGCCGGCCTCGGCCGCGCCACGGTTGCCGGCCTCCATGATGCCCGGCCCGCCGCCGGTGATCACGGCATAGCCAGCCTCGCACAACTTGCGGGCGAGCTTGCGCGTGTCGTCGTACATGGGGTCGCCTTCCTGCACGCGGGCCGACCCGAAAATGGAGACCGCCGCGCCCAGCTCGCTCAAGGTGTCGAACCCGTCCACGATCTCGGCCATGATCTTGAAGAGCCGCCAGGACTCGTGCATGGACATGTTGTCGATCAGGTACTGATTTTTCCGCATGGCGCGACGCTCCTGTGGCAATGGTGCACCGTCAATAAAACAACAGGGGGGAAGATCCCCCCTGTGCATGTGTCTTGAACAGTCGGTCAGGGCAGGGATACCCCTGCATGATCGGGTTTACTGCTTGACCATATCCTCGCCGCAGCACACCAGCGTGCCGCCGCCTTCTTCCAGCACTTTCACCACCTGGCCGCACAGTTCACACTTGTACACGTCGCCTTCGTTCGCCATGGGTCTCCTCCTTCGGGCTGGTGCGGGCAAACGCCCGCGGGGATTGCGGTTGGTCTGGCTTGGCTATACACTGCCCTTCCCGTTTCGTGCAAGGGGAATAACAGAAACCCCGGGAGCCCCCATGCCGCGCGCCTTTCTGCTGCTGTGCGACGCCTGCTGCGACCGCGCCGGCGTGCTCAAGGAATGCCTGAAGACCGGCGGCTGCACCTGCGACATCTGCGGCTGGAGCTGCAGTTGCGTCCTGGGCGGCCGGCAGTTCGTCAACCATATCCCCGTGGGCTGCATTCCGTCGGAGGGCTGGGCCTGGCTGCAACGCAAGAACGAGGACAGCCTGCAGCCCCTGGACTGGGAGGCCCTGTTTGCCGGGCGCTCGCCGATCCAGACAAAATCAACCAATGGGGATTGACTTTTTCTCCATTTTGCCGGATCGTCCCCCCATGCATCGTCACGAACCCGCCCTGAACCTGCCTGCCTCCCAGGCCTTCGCCGCCCAGGCTCTCCTAGCCGGCGTTGTCAGCGTCGTCGTAGTACGCAAGGTTCTGTTGCGCGCCGTGGCGGTGGCGATGTAGTCTCACAGGCATACTCGTCTTGCACACCCCGCCGGCGCGCGCCGGCGGGGTGTTTTTTGTTGCAGACCACCACCCCCTCGGCGTCAAGCAGGCCAACCGAGGAGTTCTCAGGAGGTTTGCACATGGATCACTCACAGGACACCACCGCCGCATCTGGCAAACAGTTGACCGGCGCGCAGATCATCGTGGAATTGCTGGCCAGACAGGGCGTGGAGGTTGTGGCCGGCATTCCCGGCGGCGCCAATCTGCCCATCTATGATGCCCTGGCCGCGGACTGGCAGCAGCGCCGACGCATCCGCCACGTCCTGGCCCGGCACGAACAGGGCGCGGGCTTCATGGCCCAGGGCATGGCCCGCGTCAGCGGCCGGCCCGGCGTGGCCCTGGCCACTTCCGGTCCCGGCGCCATGAACCTGCTCACCGCCGTGGCCGACGCCAAGCTGGATTCCATCCCCATGGTCTGCATCACCGGGCAGGTGCCCGGCGGCTGCATCGGGTCAGACGCCTTCCAGGAGGTGGACACCTACGGCCTGAGCATCCCCATCACCAAGCACAACTATCTGGTGCGCAGCGTGGACGAGCTGCTGCGGGTGCTCCCGGAAGCCTTCCGCATCGCCGCTTCCGGCCGGCCCGGCCCGGTGCTGGTGGATGTGCCCAAGGACGTCCAGACCGCCATCTGCACCGTGACCGACTGGCCCGAACCCGGCCAGGCCCTGCCGCCCCGTGCGCCGGATCCGCAGGATGTCTTCCGCGCTGCCGAACGCATCAACGCCGCACAGCGCCCGGTGCTGTACCTGGGCGGGGGCGTGGTGGCCGCGCAGGCCAGCCACCTGGCCCGGTCCCTGGCCGAGCGCGCCGGCATTCCCGCCGCCATGACCCTTATGGGCCTGGGGGTGCTGCCGGCGCGGCATCCCCTGGCCCTGGGCATGCTGGGCATGCACGCCGCCCGCTCCACGAACCTGCTCCTGGAAGAAGCCGACCTGCTCATTGCCCTGGGCGCCCGATTCGACGACCGCGCCACCGGCAAGCTGGCCGCCTTCTGCCCGGATGCCGATCTGGTCCATGTGGACATCGATCCCGCCGAACTGCACAAGCTGCGCACCGCCCATGTGGGCATCGCCGCGGACGTGCGCCTGACCCTGGAAGCCCTGCTGCCGTGCATCACCCCCCGCACCCGCCACGCCTGGCGGCAGCGGGTGGAGACCTGCCGGGAACAGTGCGGCATGCGTCTGCCCGGGGAAGACGACATCCGCCGGCCCTACGGACTCATCCGCGCCGTGGCCGAGCTGGCCGGCCCCGAGGCGGTGGTGGTCACGGACGTGGGCAAGCATCAGATGTGGACGGCCCAGGCCCACCCGTATCTGGCCCCGCAACGCTGGCTCACCTCCGGCGGCCTTGGGACCATGGGCTTTGGCCTGCCGGCAGCCTTGGGCGCGGCATTGGCGGCCCCGCAGCGCAAGGTGGTCTGCTTTTCCGGGGATGGCAGCCTGCAGATGAATATCCAGGAGCTGGCCACCGCGGCGGAACAGCAACTCGACGTCACCGTGGTGGTGCTGGACAACCATTCCCTGGGGCTGGTGCGTCAGCAGCAGCAACTGTTCTACGCCAACCCGGGCTTTGCCTCGGAATACACCATCCAGGTGGATTTCCCGGCCGTGGCCCGGGCCATGGGCGTGCGCGCCTGGGATCTGGCCGGGACGGACAACCCCCACGCCGTGCTGGCCCAGGCCCTGAGCGCCCCGGGACCGGCCCTGGTGCGCATGCCCATCGGCCGGGAGGAAAACGTCTTCCCCATGGTGCCCCCAGGCGCGGCCAACTGCGACATGCTGGAGGAGGCCCCCCATGCCTGCGCTCGCCAGTAACCTTGCAACCCATGCCGGAGATTGCGCCATGATTGTGCTGGAATTGCGGGTGAACAACCATCCCGGAGTCATGTCCCACGTGTGCGGGCTCTTTGCCCGGCGGGCCTTCAACCTGGAAGGCATCCTGGTCTTGCCCGACACCACCGACGCCGATACGGCCGAAAGCCGCATGTGGCTGATGGTCCGGGATGACGACCAGCTGCCCCAGGTGGAAAAACAGCTGGCCAAACTGCACGATGTGCTTGCCCTGGACCGCCGCAGCCCCGACCTGTTCGACCAGCTACAACGGCAGTTCCGCTAGGGCATTTTCCTTTTGAAAAAGGACGTTGCGAGGGAAGAACCTTTCTTCAGAANCCTTTCTTCAGAAAGGTTTTCCCCCGAGAACTCCTTTCAAAGATATCTTGCTCTAGCGTCTGACGCCACATGCGGGCAGGCACGGGGGAGAATGTTACGATACGGTGGCGAAATACAGTTTCTCTTGACCATGCGCGACGGCTGGGCCATCGTCTGCAATCATTCACAGACTGCTTTGCAACGCCACGCTTCGGGAGGCATTTTCATGGGCAAGAACAACAAGGTCAAGATCGACGGAGCCATGGAGCTCGGTCAGGTCATCACGTATCTGGAAGACGTCGTCAAAGGCCTCAAGGCCGGAGCCGTGCACGTGCAACTGGGGCAGGACTCGGTACTGCTGCACCCGTCCTCCATCCTGTCCTTCGAGATGGAAGTCTCCCAGAAAAAGGACAAGGAAAAATTCTCCTTTGAAATGAGCTGGAAGACCGAGGACCGCGCCTCCGAAGACGTGCGCATCTCTCCCAGCGCCCCCACGGTGGAGATTTCGTAGGCCTGTTGCATCGTTTTGAGGCAAGGGCCTTGTGAGAGGGGAAAACCGCATTTAGGCGGTTTTCCCCTCTCGTCATCTCACCCCACCACTTCCAGAATATCCTGCTTCAGCGCCCAGTGCAGGCAGAAGCGGGCCACGGCTTCGGCGTGGCCGCCGTCATCCATGATCCGCCGCACCAGCTCGCCGGCCGGCGTCGTCGTTCGGGACAGCACCAGGAGCCGGCGCACGGCGTCCGCATCCAGGAGCGGTTCCAGGCCCAGGTACTGCTGGGGATGATCCTGCCCGCGGGCGATGGCCTCGCCCAACCGCGTGCGCCGCACGGGCGTGGCATCGTCGAGATGGTGCGACGGGTGCCCCGCAAACAGCCGGGCGTACGGGAAATGCAGGGGATGCGCCGCGTCCCCGGCCGGCTCCGGCGTGCGCCACTGTGCTTCCCATACGGCGCAATACCTCGCAATGACCGCCGGCCAGGCGAATTCCCGCAACACGCGCTCCCGGCCGGCCCGGCCCAGACGCCCCCCCAGTTCCCGATCCGCATACAGCCGCCCCAGGGCCAGGGCCAGGGCGGGCACGTCCACCACGGTCTGCTGCCCCAGGAGCAGATGCAGGGCATCGTCCGGCAGCACCTGCCCCAGGGCGTCCAGATCCGGCGAAGGGGGAAACCCAATGCTGGGCACCAGGATGCCGGTTTCCTCAGGGACAATCAGATCCCGATAGCCGTCGAAATCCGAGGCAATCACCGGCAGGCCGGCCAGGCCGGCCTCCAGCAGGGTCAGGCCGAAGGTTTCCTGAATGCTGTCCGCCGGGGAGATGAAGCAATCCGCCGCCAGAAAGCACGCCTGCTTCCGGGCGGCGTCCGGCCGCTTGAGCAGGTGGACGTGCAGGCCGAGATTGCGGGCCAGGGCGGCCCAGGTGTCTGCCGGGCCATGATCGGCGGTGTCGGTCCAGCCGGCCAGCAGCAGCGTCATCTTTTCGGCGCACAGGCCGCCGCCGGGCAACAGGCCGCGCTGCACGGCCCGCAGCAGCGGCGGCAGGTCAAACTTGTGGGCCGGCGCCAGGCGGCCGAAGCACAGTAGGGTCCAGCGATCCTGCGGCAGCCCCAGTTGCTGCCGGGCCGCGGCTTTAGCCTGGGGATCCGGCGGCGGGAAGAGATCCGGATCCACACCCAATGGAATATGCGCCAGGGCCGGGCCGGGATGGGTGCTTTCTGGCAGATTGTACCCCTCCCGCAGCCAGGCAAAGGTTTCCCGCAGCATGGCCAGGGCAGCGCTGGACGTGCCGATGATGGCTTCCCTGCCCGATGCGCCCGGCCACAGGTGGGCCAGGTACAGCGGGGCAAAGCGGCTGTAGCTCAGGGTATGCGTGGCCCCGGTGACGGGAAAGGCCCGCGGCGCATGCAGCCGGCGCAACCGGGCCAGGGCCGGCAGGCTGGTGAGGCAATCCGACAGATGGGCGCAGTAATAGCGCTCCTCGGCCAGGGCGCGGGGCAGATCCTGACGCAGCAGCAGCCGGATTTTGTCCGAAAAGACGCCATCCTGCCGCAGGGCAGCTTCCAGGGTGCGGCATTGCTGCGCGCTGGGCAGAAAAAAATGACAGGCGTCGAACACCTCCGCCCGCAACAACGCACGCAAGAAGCCGGCGTTGGCGGCGATGCGGCCCATGACGCCGCCGCCTTCGTAAAAGGGGTCCAGCGTCAAAAAAGTGCGGGGGGCGTTCATGAATTCCTGATGTGTCGGGTTGTGCTGCGGCTGTCAAGGACATGAAATCCTGGCGAATGAATCAGGAACAATTCTTGCATATTTTCCTGCGACGTACCTTTTCTGCCCATCGCCAAGGAGAGGGCCATGACTCGTTTGGAAACCAGTGACTGCATGTGGGGCGTTGGCCTTGCCGATTCCGTCGCCAGGACGGTGGAGCAATCCGCCGGGGAACGCTATTCCCTGCGCAGCTTCTCGTGCCAGGCCATCCCCGCGCCTGCCGATTATTCCCGGGACAATCCCTGCCTCATCTGGATTGCCTGGTCTGCCTGGGAGCATATGACGTTGCTGCAGCAGCAATTCTTCACGCGGCTGGAAAGCGCGCCCAAGGTGCTGCTGCTGGATGAGGATGTGCCCATCTCCCATGTGGAGGACCTGCTGATCCAAGGCAGCTTTTCCACCATGCGGCTGCCCCTGAAGCCTGAACAGGTGCTGGACGCCCTGCATCGGGCCGAGGAAGTGGCGCATCTGTATGCGGACATCTACAAAATGACCCAGGAAATCTACCTGGAACGCGAACTGCTGGCCCGCAAGAACGAGCAGCTCTCCTTCATCAATCAGTTCATTTCCCGGGCTGCCCAGAGCCTGGAGCCTGCGGCGGTGCTCAATGGCGCCTGCCAGGATCTCAAGCGCCTGTTGCCTGTGGACATGCTCCAGGGCATCTTCTGGAACACGGAGCAGCCTGCTCCCCAGAACACCTTGCCCGGCCTGGAGGCCGTCTGCTTCATGGCCACGGACAAGGATTCCGAACCCCGGCAGGCCTGGCTGCACCTGCTGCTGGACAGCGCCACCCGCGCCACCGGCCAGCCCGTGCGCAGCTATCAAATCCTGCCCCTGGCCAGCGACGGCAGCACCCTGGCCGGCATCCCGCCCCGGCCGACCCCCGGCACGGTCATGTTCCTGCCCGCCGCCTGCGGCGGCATCCAGTTCGGTTGTCTGGCGCTGCATACCTCCAGCCCGGTGAATCTGGGACGGGATCAGGTGGAACTGCTGCACACCGCCGCCAGTCATCTGTCCCTGGCCCTCAGAAACGCCCTGCTCTTCGACAAGGCCCGCAACGAGGCTGAATACGACGGCCTGACCATGATTCACAATCGCCGCCACTTCGACCGACGCCTGCGCGAGGAGCTGACCCGCCACGAGCGGTACGGCCACCCCCTTTCCTTGTTGCTGCTGGACATGGATCACTTCAAGTCCATCAACGACACCTTCGGCCACCAGGCCGGAGACGCGGTGCTCATGGAACTGGGCGCAATGCTCAAGACCACCGTGCGCGCCACGGACTATCCCGCCCGCTACGGCGGCGAGGAATTCACCGTCATCCTGCCCCAGACCGACGCGGCCCAGGCCTGGACCCTGGCCGAGCGGCTGCGCACGCGCATCATGGGCATGACTTTCAACCACCAGGGCGAACGATTCCGCATCACCGCCAGCGTGGGCATTGCCACGCACACCCCGGGCGCGCAGGCCACACCGGCCACACCGGAATCCCTGCTGCGCGAGGCGGACGAGGCCCTGTACGCCGCCAAAGGCGCCGGCCGCAATCAGGTGCACTGGAACATGGCCGAGGACCACCTGCAGGTCGCCGCGCGGTGATCCGCACTCAGGAATGCGCGGAGGGTGCGGACGCGGCAGCGGCCCCGGCAATCTGCGCCCGGCCGCGTTCCATCCAGCTGCCGCGCAGGGTGGGATGCCGCAAGGCGCAGTCCAGGCGGCGGTTGAACTCCCGCCGTGGCATGTCCCTCGCGCCCATGGCCAGCATGTGCGGCGTGGTCTGCTGACAATCGACGAGTTCAAATTCCCAGGCCTGCAGATGCCGGCACAGGTGCACCAGGGCCGCCTTGGAGGCGTTGGGCCGGCGGTGGAACATGGATTCCCCGAAAAACGCCCGCCCCAGGGACACGCCGTACAATCCGCCCACCAGTTCGCCATCCAGCCAGGCTTCCACGGAGTGCGCCAGCCCGGCCACATGCAGATGCAGATAGGCCTGCCGCATGGCCGGCACAATCCAGGTGCCCTGCTGCTCCGGCCGTGGCGTGCCGGCGCAGGCGTCGATGACCTCGCCAAAGGCCACGTCCATGGTCAGGTGATAGCCGGATGTCCTGAGGGCGCGCGTCAGGCGGCCGCCCACGTGCAGGGCCTGGGGCAGGAGCACGCAGCGGGGGTCCGGCGTCCACCAGAGGATGGGGTTGCCCGGGCCATACCAGGGAAAGATACCCTGGGCGTAGGCGCTCACCAGCCGGGGCAGACTCAGGTCGCCGCCGATGGCAAGCAGGCCATCGGGCTCCGCCTCTTCGGGGTCCGGGAACAGGAGGCTGTCTCCGGTCAGAAAGTAGATGGGCATGGGGGCGAAGCTGGCGGCGACACAGGTGATGCGGAGGAAGCCCGTTCCGGATGGGTCAGGGCTTCCTCCGTGGATGCAATCATGCGCTTTCTTCCTCGGCGAGCACCGGCATGGCCGGGCCTTCCGGGGCATCGGCATCGGGCTTGCCGGGCTTCATATGGCACTTGGTCGAGTCATACACAAAGGTCAAGGGCTTGGCGTCGGGCTTGGCGTCGGGGTTCACGTCCACCAGCACCTTGCCGCCCTTCTGCAGGCAGCCGAAGAGCAGTTCCCGAGCCAGTTCGTCCTTGATCTCGTTCTGAATGAGCCGTCCCATGGGCCGGGCGCCGAAGGCCGGGTCGAAGCCGTGCTCGCCCAGCCACAGCCGGGCGGCGTGGGAGACGTCCACCGCCACCTTGCTCTCCTGCATCTGCTCCTGCATTTCCTTGAGGAACTTGTCCACAATCTTGAGCATCACCGGTTCGGTGAGGGGCCCGAACTGGACCATGCCATCCAGGCGGTTGCGGAATTCAGGGCTGAAGAGCCGCTCCAGGGCCTTGCGGCCCTTGTGGGCCGTCTCGTTCTTCTGCTCGGTGACGCTGAAGCCCACGGAGGCGGCGTTCATCTCCCGCGCGCCGGCGTTGGTGGTCATGAGCAGGATCACGTGGCGGAAGTCGGCCTTGCGGCCGTTGTTATCCGTCAGGGTGGCGTAATCCATCACCTGCAGCAGGACGTTGAAGAGGTCCGGGTGGGCCTTTTCGATTTCGTCCAGCAGCAGCACGGTATACGGATGTTTGCGGATGGCGTCCGTCAGCAGACCGCCCTGGTCGAAGCCGATGTAGCCGGGAGGTGCGCCGATGAGCCGGGCCACGGCGTGGCCTTCCATGTATTCGCTCATGTCGAAGCGCTGGAAGTTGACGCCCAGGCACAAGGCGAGCTGGCGGGCCAGCTCGGTCTTGCCCACGCCCGTGGGGCCGTAAAGCAGGAACGATCCCGTGGGCCGGTTGGCCTGGCGCAGGCCGGCGCGGGAACGCAGGATGGCCTTGCACACGGTTTCCACGGCCTGATCCTGCCCGAAGACCTGGGCCTTGATGTCGTCTTCCAGGTGCTCCAGGCGGTCCTTGTCCGAGGAGGTGATGCGCTGCACGGGAATGCGGGCCATGCGGGCCACCACCTTTTCCACCTCGGCCACGCTGATGACGTTCTTCCTGCCGCCGGAGAGCCGGAAGCTGGCCCCGGCTTCGTCGATGACGTCGATGGCCTTGTCCGGCAGGTAGCGGTCATTCACATGACGGGAGGAAAGCTCTGCCGCGGCGCGCAGGCCCGGCAGGGTGTAGCGCACGCCGTGATGTTCCTCGTAGTGTGATTTCAAGCCCTTGAGGATTTCCACGCACTCGTCCACCGTGGGTTCCACCACATCGATTTTCTGGAACCGGCGCGAGAGGGCGCGATCCTTCTCGAAATGGTTCTTGTATTCCTCGTAGGTGGTGGACCCGATGCACTTGATGGCTCCGGAAGCCAGCACGGGCTTGAGGATGTTGGAGGCGTCCAGGGTGCCGCCGGAGGTGGCGCCGGCGCCGATGATGGTGTGGATTTCATCAATGAACAGGATGGCCCCGGGGATCTTCTCCAGTTCGCTGATGACGCCCTTCATGCGCACTTCAAAGTCCCCGCGGTACTTGGTGCCGGCCAGCAGCGCGCCCATGTCCAGCTGCCAGACAGTGGCCGTGCGGAAGACTTCGGGGGTTTGCCCGGTGACGATGCGCAGGGCCAGCCCCTCGGCCAGGGCCGTCTTGCCCACGCCAGGATCGCCCACAAACAGCGGATTGTTCTTGCGCCGGCGGGCCAGCACCTGCAGGCAGCGCTCCAGTTCCGCATCGCGACCGATGAGGGGGTCCACCAGGCCTTGTTTGGCGCGTTCCACCAGATTGACGGTGAACTGCTCCAGGGCCTGGCCGTTCTTTTTCTTCTGGCCTTTCTGGTCCCCGGGCTGGCGCTGATCCTGCCCGCCCTGCCCGCCAGGGCTGCCCGGCGCGGCGGATTCTGGCCGCCAGTCCGCCTCCTTGGGCACGCCGTGGGAGATGTACTCCAGCACGTCCAGTCTGGTGGCGCCGTGGGACTTGAGAAAATAGACGGCAAAGGAATCGTCCTCGTCAAAGATGGCGGCCAGCACGTCGCCCACTTCCACCTTGTCCTTGCCCGAGGACTGCATCTGCAGGATGGCCCGCTGCAACACGCGCTGCACACCCAGGGTCTGCACCACTTCCGTGGCGGTGTCTGGCATCACTTCCATATGATCGACAAAGAAGCGCTCCAGCTGATGCTGCAGGCGGATGATGTCCACCCCGCAGTTCATCAGGATCTCCTTGCCGCTCTCCTCCTGCATCAAGGCGTACAGGAGGTGTTCCAGGGTCAGATATTCATGATTGCGACGGCGGACTTCCCGCACGGCCACGGTCAACACATTTTCCAGTCGCCTGCTCAACATGGCGCCCTCGATTCCTGAACGGTGGTGCGGAGCATGCCGGGGATCACGCCTCCTCCATGGTGCAGCGCAGGGGGAAGCCTTCGCTGCGGGCCCGGGCATGGACGACGCTCACTTTCGTCTCGGCAATCTCCGCCGGGTACACGCCGCAGACCCCCTTGCCCAGTTCATGCACCATGCGCATGATGCGGGTGGCCTCGGCTTCTGATTTCTTGAACACTTCTCGCAAAATGCGCACCACAAATTCCATGGTGGTGTAATCGTCGTTGAGGAGCAAAACCTTGTACCGCCTGGGCTCCTGGATATTGTCTTCCAGGTGGACATCTGGCGAAGCTCCTGGCTGATGGTACGGCTCGGTCATGGTCATGCTCGTCGCGTTAGTGGGAAGTTCCCATTCTGGCGGGTATAACGCCCGGATCAGGGGTTGTCGAGTCCTGAAGATAGTGCGAGTCCACCAGGGATGCAAGGGGCGGAGGGCAATTCCGCGCCAGCCCGGCCCCTCAATCTCGGACAAGCGCATGCAATTGCCGGGCCTGGGCTTCGGAAAACACAAAGGAGTCCTCTGCCGGCAGCCCCAGGCGGGCGCAGTGCTCCTGGTGCAAGGCGTGGTATGTCTTGCTGGTGCCGGCCAGGGGGTCCAGTCCCAGGGCACGGCAGGCCTGCGCCAAGGCCTCGGCCGGGCCTTCCAGCTCCAGAAAATCGCCAAAGGGCAGGCGATCCAGCAGACAGAGCACGCCGCCGGACTCCTCATCCAACACCCAGGTTTCCCTGAGTTTCTGATAGCGGAAGACCTCCAGCAATCCCAGCCCGGCCAGCACTTGGCCCATGGCCTGGGCGTCCTCCACCTGGGTTTCGTGCTCCTCCACCACCTTGAGCTGCCCGGTGCCGCCGGGGGCAGGGGTCTTGAAGGTCAGGCGGATGGCGTCGTCCTGGCGCAGTCGCAATAACTGTCCTTTTTGCCTGAGTTTTCTGTCAATGGTGTCCCAGACGGCGTTGTCTTCGAACACCAGAGACACCCGCCGCGCCCCCAGGGCTTGCAGTCTGCGCCGCAAGGCGTCATGATCCACCCCGGCAAACTTGGTTTCCGTTTCCGTGGGCACCAGTGCCTCCAGTATTGCGTTTTTTGTCGAAAAGCATAACAAATTTGGGAGAAACCATGCAGGTGCTGCTGTTGTGCGGCCTGGCCGGGGCCCTGGGAGCGCTTTCCCGATTGGGGATTTCGCGGCTGGTGCAGCGGCTGGCCGGGACAAATCTGCCCCTGGCCACCGCCGCCGTCAATCTGCTGGGCTGCTTTCTCTTCGGCCTGTTGTGGGGCCTGCTGAACGACCGTTTTGCCGCCAGCGCCGGCGTCAAGACCGTGGTATTCACCGGATTTCTGGGGGCCCTGACCACCTTTTCCACCTACGCCTACGAAAATGTGGGCCTGATGGCCGAAGGGCGGCTCACCACCGCCCTGCTCAACGTGCTGGGGCAGAACATCCTCGGCTTTGCCCTGGTGGCCCTGGGTCTGACCCTGGCGCGGAACTGAATGCCTTGGAGCATTTTAATTTTTGAAAAAGGATGTTGCGAGAGGGGAAACCTTTTGGAAAAGGTTCTCCCCTCTCGCGNGTTCGGGGGAAGAACCTTTCTCCAGAAAGGTTTTCCCCCGACAGTTCTTTTCAAAAGTACCATGCCCTACCGCCCCCAGCCGTCCTTGCATTTCTTGAGGGAGAGTGGCGCAATCTGCTGCAGGGACAAAATCTGGCACACCCCGCCGAGCTTCACGGCTTCGTGCGGCATGCCGTACACCACGCAGGACGCCTCGTCCTGGGCGATGGTCCAGGCGCCGGCTTCGAACATCTCCAGCATGCCTTGTGCGCCGTCGTCGCCCATGCCGGTCATGATCACCCCCAGGGCGTTCTTGCCGGCGTAGCGCGCTGCGGAGCGGAACAGCACGTCCACGGAAGGCCGGTGCCGCTTGACCAGCGGGCCGTCCCGCACCTCCACATGGTAGCGCGCCCCGCTGCGCTTGAGCAGCATGTGCTTGTTGCCCGGCGCAATGAGGGCCTGGCCGCGCAGCATGGTGTCGCCGTCTGCCGCCTCCTTGACGGTGATGGCGCACAGGCTGTCCAGCCGGCGGGCAAAGGCGGCCGTGAAATTTTCCGGCATGTGCTGCACGATGGCCACGGGCGGGCAATCCACGGGCAGCGACTCCAGATAGACCTTGAGGGCCTCGGTGCCGCCGGTGGACGCGCCCACGGCGATGCATTTTTCCGTGGTCTCAGCCATGGCCCGGGAGGGCGGCGCCTTGGCGATGACTGCATCCGCCGAGAGTTTGGGGGCCACCTCCAGACTGGGGGCGAGGCGCTTGATCTTGGCCGCGGCGGCCGCCTTGACCGCATCCACCAGACGAATCCTGGATTCCTCCAGGAACCGGCGCGTGTCCAGCTTGGGCTTGGTGATGATGTCCACGGCCCCGTATTCCAGGGCCTTGAGGGTGGTTTCCGCGCCGGCCTCGGCCAGGGTGGAACAGATGATGACCGGCAGCGGGTGCTGGGTCATCAGCTTTTTGAGGAAGGTGACGCCGTCCATGCGCGGCATTTCCACGTCCAGGGTAATGACGTCCGGCACCACCTCTTCCATCTTCTTCGCAGCGGCAAAGGGATCCTGCGCCGCGCCCACCACTTCTATTTCCGGATCGCTTTCCAGGATGGAGGTGAGCGTCTGGCGGACCAGCGCCGAATCGTCCACAATCAACACTCTGATTTTCTTTTTCATTGTACCCTTCTATCCATCCGCGCGCCTGGTGGCATGCCTCGAATACACCGTGGGCGCCACCTGATTCAGGGGCAGATCCATGCCGGTGATGCTCTCGGAATGGCCGATGAACAGGAACCCGCCCCCCCGGAGGCAGCGACAAAATTTCTGGAACAACACTTCCTGGGTGGGACGGTCGAAATAAATGATCACATTGCGGCAGAAGATGATGTCCATGGGGTCAGGGAAGGAAAATTCTTCCATAAAATTAAGCCGTTGAAACGTCACCAACTGCCTGAGCTCCGGCACCACGCGCACCAGGCCGCGGGAGCGGTCCTTGCTGCGCAGCAGGTATTTGAACTTCAGGTGCTTTGGAACAGGCGCCACCCGTTCTTCGTCATAGACGGCGGCTCTGGCTTTTTCCAGGGCCTGGGTGGAAATGTCCGTGGCCAGAATGGAGAAGCGAAACCCTGGTGTACGCTCGCGAAATTCCGCCAGCACCATGGCCAGGGTGTACGGCTCCATGCCGATGGAGCAGCCTGCGCTCCACACGCGCAGGGTTCGCCCCCGGCAGGGGCCGTTGGCCAGATGAGGCAGCAGATTCTGCTGCAGCAGTTCGAAGTGTTTGGGTTCGCGAAAGAAGTCCGTGGTGTTGGTGGTCACCACGTCAATGAGCTGATGCAGTTCCGCCGTCATGCCTGCCGGGCTGAAGAGGTAGTCGCAGTAGCTTTTGTAGTCCGGCAGCTTGAGAATACGCAGCCGCTTGAGCAGCCGGGCTTCCAGCATGGTTTTCTTGCCGGGGGGCATTTTGATGCCCACTTCCCTATAGATGAAGCTGGCCAGCCGATTGAATTCGGCATCGTTAAGCAAACCCATGCTGTCCCCTCCGCCGCGGTCAGCGCGATGCCGCCGTCACCACTTGCAGCAGCTGTGGAATATCCAGGATCAATGCCATGCTGCCATCGCCCTTGATGGTGGCCCCTGAGACGCCTTGCACATCCCGGAACACCCGCCCCAGGCTTTTGATGACTGTCTGCATCTCGCCGATGACCGTATCCACCACAATGCCCACCCGCAACCCCTGGGAGCGCACCACCACAATCTGCTCGATGGGCGGGGCGTCCCCGGGCACGGTGAACCATTTGCGCAGGCGGATGTACGGAACGATTTCTCCGCGCAGGTTGACGATCTGCTCCCGGGAATCGTCCCTGGCAGCAGCCTTGCGGGGCAGCTCCACGCATTCTTCCACATGGGTGAGGGGAATGACGAAAAACTCCTGCCCCACCTGGATTTCCAGCCCGTCGATGATGGCCAGGGTCAGGGGGAGCTTGATGGTGATGGCGGTGCCTTGCTGCGGGACGGAGGTCACCTCGATGCTGCCGCGCAAGGCGTCGATGGAGCGCTTGACCACGTCCATGCCCACGCCGCGGCCCGACACGTTGGTGATGGCGGATGCCGTGGAGAAGCCGGGCTGGAAGATGCAGGCGTAGATCTCGGCGTCCGTGAATTCGGCGTCCGACGAGATGAGCCCCCGCTCCACGGCCTTGGCGCGCACGCGTTCCTTGTCGATGCCCTGGCCGTCATCATCGATGTGAATATGCACCTCGCCGCCGGAGTGCTCGGCCACCAGCCGCACCGAGCCGCGCCGGGGCTTGCCTGCGGCCTCGCGCACGTCAGGCTGCTCGATGCCGTGGTCGATGGAGTTGCGCAGCAGGTGCACCAGGGGATCGCCCAGGCGCTCAATGACGGTCTTGTCCAGCTCCGTTTCCTCACCGCGCATTTCCAGATCGATTTCCTTGCCCAGCTCCTCGGACAAGTCGCGCACCAGCCGCCGGAACTTGCTGAAGGTGGCCCCGATGGGCAGCATGCGGATGCCCAGGGTGGCATCGCGCAGGTTGTCGCACAGGCGCTCCAATTCTTCGGACAGGGTGGTGAGGATGGGATCGCGCTTTTGCTGCACCACCTGATTGATGCGCGCCTGCACGATGACCATTTCCCCCACCAGATCCACCAGAAAATCCAGTTTGGAGGCTGCCACGCGGATGCTGGCGGCCTGGGCGTCCACCTTTTCCGCCGCGGGCGCGGCATCGGCAGCGGCCTTGCGCTCCTCGCGCCGGGCGCGGACGATCTGCTGTTCAGCCAGGGCCGAAGCCACCTGCTCGCGGCTGACGACGCCCGCCTCCGCAAGCATTTCGCCCAGCGGTTTTTTGGCCGCCAGGATGGCCTGCAGGTCCTGCGGCCGTACATCGCCCCGTTCCAGCAGGATTTCGCCGATTTTTTTGTCGATGGTGCAGGCATCGCCGGAATAGTCGATGGCCCGGATGGCGATGTCCGCATCCTCCTCCACAAACATGAACACGTCCTGGAGGGCCTCCAGCGGGGCAGTGGTGGCCAGGATGATGTCCCAGCGCATGCGCACTTCTTCGGGGTTCAGGTCTTCCAGCCGCCCCACCCCCTGCAAATACGGGAAGGCTTGCATGGCGCCCATGGCCGCCAGTTCATCCAGCAAGCACAGTGGGTTGGCACCGGTGAAGAGTATGCCGGCCTTGGGGGCGAAGCGAATGCTCCACAGGGTGCTCGCCGTACCGGGGGCTGCAGGGCCGGCCTTGCGGGCAGCCACGGCAGCGGCCGGCTTGGGCAGCCATTTGCGAAACTGGGCTGCCAGGGCCTGGCTGGCGTCAAGATCGGCCTGGCGGAATTCGAGGCCCGCGGCCAGCAGGTCGCTGATCACATCCTTGGCCTGCAGCGTCAGGTTCAACAGCTCCCTGGAAATGGCCACTGTGCCGCCGCGCACCAGGTCGAAGACGTTTTCCACGTCATGGGTGAAGGCGGCAATGTCGTCAAAGCCGAACATGGCCCCGGAGCCTTTGATGGTATGCAGGGCCCGGAACACACGGTCAATCAGGGGTTGGTCCGTGGGGGCGTCTTCCAGTTCCAGCAGGGCGGCTTCCAACTCTGCAAGGAGCTCCTGGGCTTCTTCCCCGTAGGCATGCCTGTGGCGTGCATCGATGGTTGAGGACGAAGGCAAAGCCATGCTCACTCTCCCGACTGCCAGACAAACAGGGGTGTTGAAACGTCTTTCCTGGACTTTTTCAATGCTGGCATCGCTGCCTCGCATGCTGCGATGCCGGCGCGAACCGACACAACCGGCGCGCATCCGGGTTGGCGGGTAGCCACCCCCTTAGCGCAACAGTTTTTGCACCACCGCCAACAACTGCTCGGGGTTGAAGGGCTTGACCACCCAGCCGGTGGCGCCGGCGGCCTTGCCGTCCTGCTTTTTTCCGGCCTGGGACTCCGTGGTAAGCATGATGATGGGGATGAACTTGAACTGGGCATTGGTGCGCACCTGTTTGATGAACTCGATGCCGTCCATGTTGGGCATGTTCAAGTCTGTAATAACCATGCCGACGGAGCTGGTGAGTTTTGCCAGGCCATCCTTGCCATCCACGGCTTCAATGACGTCGTAACCTGCGTTTTTCAGGGTGAAGCTCACCATCTGGCGCACGCTGGCCGAATCGTCCACAGTCATAATGGTCTTGCCCATGGCAGCATCCTTAAAATGTTAAAAGAGTTCCACTCCATCAAACGGATCGCCCCCACCGGCGGCAGCGGCCGCAGACGAGCCCGCAGGGGCAACGCCAAGGTGAATCTGGCGTTCAATTTCCATGGTATAGCGCCCGAGCATGGATTCCAGCCGGGCAGAGTGCCGGCCGGCGTGCCCGCCTGGGGCGAGGCTGCCTGCCTGCCGACCCAGGGATTCGAGCACGGCGGCGCTGGCCGTTAGTTGCCGGGCCACCTCGCGATGCATGGTCAGGCCATCCACCAGGGCCACGATGTCCCGGGCCACAAGTTTGCTTGCGGCAGAAATCTCGGCAAACAGCACCGAGGTTTCCGTATCAATGGAGGTCAATCCCTTGACCAGCACGGTCAGCCTGGAGAGCGCCTCCTCCACATGGACTTCCTCCCGAAAGCGGGTGGAATTTGTCCGCAGCACCTCGGACGAGGCAGCCACCCCGCTCAGGGCCTTGGCGATGGCCTCGGTCTGCAGGCGGGCGGCATGGGAAAGGGACTGGATGGACTGCGCCAGCACGCCCATGGCTTTGCCTTTGTCCCCGGTGTGCGCCGCCTTGACGCTGGCGTTGAGGGCAATGAGTTCGATGGATGCCCCCACCTCCTCCACGCCTTCCAGGAACGCGGCCATCTCTTGAATGGTGCCGGCCACGCGATCCATGACCTCGCCCTTGGCCACGCCCTGGGCCACAAAATCCCGCATGGATTGCATGATGCTGGTGATGGAGTCTTCGATGCTTTGCAGGGCGGTGCTTTGTGTCTGGGCGCCGGTCAGGCGGACGTCGCGCCGCACCACGGCCACTTCCTCGGCCAGCCCGCCCATGGCCGTCGCCACGCCGCGCAGGCGGTCGCCGAAGGATTGCACGGCATCCACAAACCGATCACTGGCCGCCCGCACCTGGCGCGCCTCCATGGCGCACACCTCGGCCATGAAGGCCAGCAGTTCCTGGTCGCTTTCTTCCAACGAACGGCCGGGAATCAGGTGCTCATCGATCACGTGCAGCAGATCCGTCATGGCCTGCTCCACATGCTCCACCTGCTGTCGGGTGATGTCATGGAATTGCAGGGACGACACGGCCTGGCCGATGTGGGTGTGCGCCTCGCGAATCTGCTCGCCCAGGGCCTGGGACAGGTCCTGGGACATGAGCGAAAGTTGCAGCAGCACTTCAAGGTTGGCCTGCACCTGGGAGCCCATTTCCTCGGAACAGCGGCGTTGGCTGTCCAGCATATGCCGGGCTTGGTCCATGGCGGTGGCGGCCAGGGTATCCAGGGCCTGGGACTGCCGGGAAATGGAGTCGGACTGTTTGCCGATGGCCACGGAGAGCTTTTCCACATCGTCGGCCAGGGTGCCAAAGCCGCGGCCATCCGCACCCAGGCGGGCGGATTCGATGCGGGTGGAGATGCCAAGCATATGCAGATGCTTGACAATGCGCTTGAAGCTGCCCAGTTGTTCGCCCAGTTGGGCCAGGGTCGTGCGGATGCTCATCAGCGCGGCTTCGTTTTCCGCCCCTGCCGCCAGCAGGAGCAACGCCTGCATCCTGTCCAATTCCTGTGTGAGTTCGACGCCGAAGCTGTCCAGGGCATCGCGGGAAGTCAGCCCGGTCAGAAATTCCGTCTGCTCCACGATCTCTTCCACCCTGCCGGCCACGCGCTGCAGGGTGGCGCCCAATTCCAGGAACTCCGCCTCGCGGGGAGTCACCGCCTTGGACAACTCGACGCACAGGGGGGCTGCATCCTTGCGCGCCCGGGCAAGGAACGCAGCGAGTTCCGCATCGCCAGCAACGGCCTGGATGGTGTCGTCTTCCAAAGGCTTCTCCGGTCGTTCACGGGAAGCCGTGCGCAGCAAGCGCTACGCCCGTCGACTCCCTCGATGGCCTGACGCGTCGCGCGGAGACCAGCAAGCCTCACGCGCATCGTCTCCAACCCTACATCCCTCATAGTGAATATGCAAGAAAAAGCCTATGTTGACTCGCTGAATCACCCACGCCCCCCCCGCCCGGATGCCCCGAACAGCGCTTCTTGCAAGGAAGCCAAGGTGCTTACATGCTGGGCCTGCGGCACTCCGGGCGCGGCAAAGACGGGATGCAGTCCCAGGCGTTTGGCCTGGTGCAGGCGCACTTCCTGCCCGGCCACCGGGCGGATGCGGCCATTCAGATCCACCTCGCCAAAAAACACCGCCTGCTCCGGCAGGGCCTGATCGTACTGGGAGGAGAGGATGGCGGCGCACAAGGCCAGGTCAAACCCCGGGTCCTGCAGTTTGAAGCCGCCGCCCACCTTGGCGTATACATCCTGCTGGCCAAAGGAGAGACCCAGCCGCTTTTCCAGCACCGCCAGCAGCAGATGCAGCCGGTTCACGTCCAGCCCCAGGGCCGTGCGGCGCGGGATGGCCAGCCAGCTGCGCGAGACCAGCGCCTGCGCCTCCAGGGCAAAGGCGCGCTGCCCATCCAGGGCCATGGCCAGGGCCGTGCCCGAAAGGCCGCCGGCACGGGATTCCAGAAACAGGGCCGCCGGATCTTCCACCGGGGCCAGCCCCTGCCCCTGCATGGCGAACACGGCCACGTCCAGGCTGGGACCAAAACGATTCTTGAGCACGCGCAGCAGCCGGTGGCAGTGGGTGCGGTCCCCTTCCAGGGACAGCACGGCATCCACCATGTGCTCCAACAGCTTGGGACCGGCGATCTGCCCGTCCTTGGTCACGTGGCCCACGAACAGCAGGCAGCATCCGCAGCGCCGGGCCAGGTCGATGCCTTCCGCCGCCACGGCCCGCACCTGGGACACGCTGCCGGGCAGGCCCTCTGCCAGGGAGGACACCACCGTCTGCACCGAATCCAGCACCACCAGGGCCACATTGCCGGCGGCTTCCACTGCCTGCCAGACCTCTTCCGCACTGGAGGTGCTCAGGGCCAGCAATGTATCCGCCAGACAATCCAACCGCTCGGCCCGCCGCTTGAGCTGCGGCAAGCCTTCCTCGCCCGAGGCATAGAGCACGGTATGCCCGGCCTTGGCCACGGCGCCAGCCACCTGCAGCAGCAGGGTGGACTTGCCCACCCCCGGCTCCCCGGCCATCAGCACGGTGCTGCCGCGCACCAGCCCCTGCCCGAGCAGTTCATCCAGCTCACGCATGCCGGCAGACACATGCGGCTGCGCGGAAATATCCACCTCGCCAAGAGCCAGGGCCATGCCTGCGCCAGGCCGACCAGCCACGGCCGCCGGTGCGCGACGTCCGCCGGCAGGGGCCGGGGTCTCCAGCCGTTCCTCCAGCGTGTTCCAGGCGCCGCAGCGCGGGCATTGCCCCTGCCAACGCACGGAAACCCCGCCGCAAGCGGTGCATACGTAATTGCGGCGAGGTTTCATGCAGTCCTGATGCGATACCTGTAGAGGGCTTACTGCTTGGGCGGCGATTTGGCGTCCACAATGACCACCTGGTATTCCTTGACCGAGGGGGAGGGCTCGTAAAAAATAACCATGAACGGCGCCGTGGCCCCAGGCTTGATGTTGGTGTTCTGCGTGGTGATGCCCACGGGATTGTTGAGCGCCTTTTCCAGTTCCTCGCGGTTGAGCTGCTGCAACTGGAACAGGGAGATGGCGTTGCCGATGAGCTGCTGCCGGGTATCCAGGCGCACGCCGTTTTCATCGTACAGGTTGGCTTCCACCTTGATGAGTTCGCGCGGCTCAGGACTGTTGTTCACCACCTGCCCCTGAATGACCAGGAGCTCGCCCACCTTCTCGTTCTTGACAAAGTGCTGCTCGGCATCCTTGAGTTCCAGATGCTTGACCATGTCCTGATTGACCAGCGGCTCTCCCGGCACGCTGCTGGCGTTCTGCTGCGGCTCGCTCATGGTGCTCAGCAGCTCGCGCACAGGGGCGGGCAGCATGTCCGGCACAAAGAACCACGCCAGCACCCCCGCCGCGGTCACGGTCAGGAAAATGAACAGAAACAGAGAAATCGCCACTTTAAGGGGCGATCTCTTCGGCGCCTGGGCCTTGGGGATGCTCAGCCGCGGCGAGGTCTTGGCGGCGAGCTTGGTGGTTTCGTCAATATCGTAGGGGTCTTCCGGGGCGATTTCCTGCGAAAACATCTGACTGAAGGTGTCTTCCGCCGGCGGTTCAGCCGCTGCAGCGCGCGCGCCGGGCACTTCGAAGTCAAAGGGGGAGGGGGCGCTCTCCTGAGCGGCCCGCATCACCTCGGCGTCTGGAGAAAAACCGGGGCTGGCCATGCCTGCCCCGCCTGGATCATCAAAAAAATCACTGCGCGGCTCCTCGGCATACGAGGCCGGGCGCGAGGGGGGAGCCGGAGCGAACATGTCGTACGACATGGCTTCCTGGGCATCGTCTTCCGAATAGCCAGGGGTGGGGGCCGGCGGAACGGGGGCGGCAGGGGGGGCCGCCTGGGGTTCCCGGGCAAGGGGGAAGACGTGCTTGCACTTGGAGCAACGCACCTTTCGGCCTTCCTGGAACTTCTCGTCCGGCAGGTTGAACCGAGTCTCGCAACTGGGACATTTGATGATCATGTCGGCATTCCGTGGATGGACGTTCCGGTCGCGTCACGCGGCGCGGCCTAGGCGCCGGGATCGAGGATGTGAATGGCATCCAGGTGACGATAGTCCTCTGCAAAATCGAGGCCGTATCCCACTACGAATCCTTGTTGAACCACAAAGCCGGCATAGCTCACATCCACCGACACCTCGCGGCGCTCCCGCTTGTCCAGCAAGGTGCAGACGGCCAGGGACGCCGGGTTGCGCGTGGCCAGCAGGTCCAACACACAGCGCATGGAGTGGCCTGTGTCGATGATGTCTTCCACAATCAGCACATGCTTGCCAGCGATGTTGGTTTCCAGATCGAGCAGGAGCCGCACGTTGGTCTCGCGCGAAACACTGCAACCATAGCTTGCAATGCGCATGAAATCAATAGTGGTGGATCTGTCGATGGCTCGCAGCAGATCGGCAAAAAAGATCACCGCGCCCTTGAGCACACACACCGTGACCAGCGGCTCATCGTTGTAGTCGTTGCGGATGGTCTCGCCCAATTCGCGGATGCGAGCGGCGATCTGTTCCCGACTTATCAATTCAGTCAACATGGACATGGCGAACGATCACACCTCCAGCAGCATGGCGATTTCATCGCACTCGGGGAATTTGGGACAGCGCAAACAGTCGCTCCAGACTTTTTGCGGCAACACTTCCTTGCCGACGACCTGGAATCCCAGCTTTTCGAAAAAGGCTTGCTGGTATGTCAGGGTGAAGATGCGGAACAGGCCCAGGGTCACTGCCTCGGACAGGCAGGCTTCCACCAGCCGCCGGCCCCAGCCCTGCCCGCGCAAGGCTTCCGAGACCACCAGGGAGCGCAGCTCGGCCAGGTCGTCCCAGGTGATGGACAGGGCGCAGCAGGCCTGGATGGTTCCGCCGTCCTTGGGCGCCAGGACGAAGAAATCCCGCAGGTGGCTGTAGAGCTCATTGTAGGAGCGCGGCAACAACAACCCGCTGCGGGAACAATCCATGAGCATGCCATGGATGGGCTTGACGTCGTCTATGCGAGCTTTGCGAATGTAGAACCCTTCGTTCTCCACTTCCTGAGCGCCTCACTTCTGGGCCAGGAGCGTGACAAGCTCCTGTTTTAGCTGTTTTGGATCAAGGAATCCGGCATGATCCAGAATCAATTCCCCACGCACGTTGTAGACCAGCATCTTGGGGATGGCCTGCACGGCAAAGAACTTCGCCACGCCGGGTTTGGCGTAGTACACCGGATAATTGAAGGCCATCCGCCGCATGAAGGCGGGCAGCACCTCGGGATTTTCATCCACCGAAACGCCCAGAAACAGCACCTGATCCTCGCCGAACTCCGTGCGCAACTGCTTGAGGCCGGGGATCTCCACGATGCATGGGCCGCACCAGGTGGCAAAGAAGTTCACCACCACCACCTTGCCCTTGTGCTCGCGCACCTGCTGCATGAGGGCGATGTGGTCGATGGGCAGCACCGCCTGTTGCGCCTGCACGGAACCCATCCCACACGCCAGCACAAGACCCAGCGCCAGGCACACGCTCCTCAGGCAATCACGACACCACTGCATGCGACGTTCTCCAAAGTTGTTCCGCCATGGGTGGCAGGCGCAGCTGTGCATCAGGCCCGCGCCGCCGTCAATTCCTTGGCCAGCCGCACGGCGGCCACGGCGTCCTGAGCATAGCCGTGCGCGCCAATGCGATCTGCATATTCCTGGCTCACCACGGCCCCGCCCACAATGACCTTGGCCGGCAAGGCTTCTTCGCGCAACAATTTGACGGTGTCTTCCATGCGCACCATGGTGGTGGTCATGAGGGCCGAGAGGCCGATGATGGATGCCCCGCGCTCCTTGGCTGCCCGGACGATGGTTTCCGCCGGCACGTCCTTGCCCAGATCATGCACCTCAAACCCGTGGTTGCCAAGCATCAGGGCCACGATGTTCTTGCCGATGTCGTGGATGTCCCCTTCCACCGTGGCCAGGATGACCACGGGCTTGTGGACCTTTTCCCCCTCGGCCTCGGCCTTGTCCAGCAATGGCTTGAGGATGCGGAAGCCGTGCTGCATGGCTTCGGCGCTGGCAATGAGCTGCGGCAGGAAGTATTCGCGGCGCTCGTATTTTTCTCCCACCTGGGTGATGGCGGCAATAAGTTCCTCGTTCACCACGGCCATGGGCGTCATGCCTGCGGCCAGGGCCGCTTCCACCAGGGGCTGGATGCGGGACTTATCCCCCATCAGCACGGCTTCTTTCAAGGTGGTGGCGGATTTTTTGGCAACACCGCCGCCAGCCGGACTGCCGGAGGTCCCGCCCCCCTCGCCGCCGGGCTTCCAGTTCGTATAGCCGGCGATGAAGGATTCGGCGTTGGTATCGCGCCCCAGGAGCACCTCTGCCGCGGCCCGGGCCTCCTTGAGGCGGGTGGCGTGGGGGTTGGCGATGGAGGCGGACAGGCCCACGCCCATGGCCAGGGTCAGGAAGGTGGCATTGAGCAGTTCGCGCGCCGGCAGCCCGAAGGAGATGTTGGAAAGCCCCAACACCGTGGGCAGCCGGAGCACCTCGGTACAATGGCGGATGGTGGCCAGACACTGCACGGCGGCGTCCTGCCTGGAGGAAACCGTCAGGGCCAGGGCGTCCACCATCAGATTGGCGCGGGGGATGCCCAGATCCAGGGCCTGCTGCACCAGGGATTCGATGATGGCGATGCGCTCCGCCGCGGTCACGGGCAGTTTCTTGCTGGTCAGGGGCAGCAGGATGCACGGCGCGCCGTGATCCCGGCACAGGGGCCCCAGGATCTCCATGCGGCCGGGTTCCCCGCTGATGGAATTGATAAGCGCGCCGGCCGGGCACCGGTCCAGGGCCAGGGTCAGGGCGGCCGGGTCTGTGGAATCCAGGCACAGGGGGGCCTCCACCCGCGCGGCCAGGGTTTCCGTCAGCAGCGGCAGCAGCGCCTGCTCATCCACCATGGGCGCGCCCACGTTCACATCCAGCACCTGGGCGCCGTCTTCCAGTTGTTCCGTGGCGTACTGCAGGGCCAGCTGCAGTTCTCCGGCCTGGTATTCGGCCGTGAGCTGCTTCTTGCCCGTGGGGTTGATGCGTTCCCCGATGACCACATGCGGCAAAAACGGCGCCACCCGCACCAGCCGGGAACGGGAGACCAGATGCAGCACCCCCTGCCCCGCGCACGGCGCAGGCACAACATCCTTGATGACCGCCTTGAGGGCGCTGATGTGCCGGGGCGTGGTGCCGCAGCAGCCGCCCACCATGCGCACGCCCAGTTGCAGATACGGGCGCATCTTTTCCGCAAATTCGTCCGGCCCCAGGGTGAAGACGGTGCGGCCGTCCTTGAGCTGGGGCAGGCCGGCGTTGGGCTGCACCAGCAGGGGAATCTGCAGCGCCGGCACCATGGCCTCGGCCAGGGACAACATCTCGTCGGGTCCCAGACCGCAGTTGATGGCCACAAAGTCCACGCCCAGATTCTGGGCGGCGGCGGCAAACACCGCGGGCGGCGTGCCGGTGAGGGTGGCCCCGCGCTCAAAAGTCATGGACAGCCCCACGGGCACGGCGCGGCCCACCTCGCGGAAGACCTCCCGGGCCGCCATGGCCACGGCGCGAATCTCGGCGATATCGTACTGGGTTTCGGCGATGAGCAGATCCACCCCGCCCTGCACCAGGCCCAGAATCTGTTCATGGAAGACCTGGCGCATCTCGGCCGGGGTCAGGGTGCCCATGGGCTTGAGGAACTGCCCCGTGGGTCCCACGCTGCCGGCCACCTTCACGCGGCCGCCAGCAGCATCCGCCGCCTGCCGGCCGCAGCGGGCCAACTCGCGGTTCACCTCGGTCACATCCACGCCCAGGCCCAGCTTGTGGCCCGTGCCGCCAAAGGTGTTGGTGGTGATGACGTCCGCCCCGGCGGCGATGTATGCATCGTGCACCCCGCGCATGACGTCCGGCCGCGTCAGACCGAACAGCTCCGGCGACATGCCAGCCGGCAGCCCGGCCTCCTGGAGCATGGTTCCCGTGGCGCCGTCAAAGCATAACACTGTCGTTGCATTGCGCAGCCAGTCGAAATCAGGCAAGATGCACTCCTTGGTAAGGAAAAACGGCAGGCGCGGCGTGCTGTCGCGGCAGCCGCCGGTGTCGGCAGTCCGCACCTTGGTACTGAAAAGCGTTGAAAAGGACAAACAAAAACTATACTATGGCCAGAATGGAAAAATCATCAACCTTTCCAACTGGTTTTCAAGCCATACCCGCCCTGGTGCCCCATGCCGAGGCCTGCCGGCGGGAGGGTGCCATATCATGAATGTTCGCAAGCCATCCGGCGAAGCCATCCTGCCATCCGCCACGCCGTCCCGCGTGGTCGCCGAAGCCGAGGTGCTGGACCCCGAGCCGGCAGAGGACGACGAAAGCGACGACCTGGAACTGGACGAAGCCCCCGAGGAGGAATTCCTTGAGGAAGACCTCCCCGCCATCGACGCCTCGCTCGATCCCGACGGCGAAGCCCCCCCGCCCCTCGCCCTGCCCATGCCGGTGTTCAAATCCGGCCCGCGTGCCGGCGCGCAGGATACCCTGCGGCTGTATCTCAAGGAAATCGGGGCGTTTCCCATGCTGGAGCCCGAGGCCGAATTCGAGCTGGCCCGCCGCGTGCGCGACCTGAACGACAGCGACGCCGCCTTCCAGCTGGTCACCTCCCATCTGCGGCTGGTGGTCAAAATCGCCATGGATTTCCAGCGCCGCTGGATGCAGAACGTGCTGGATCTGGTGCAGGAAGGCAATGTGGGCCTCATGCGCGCCGTGCAGAAGTTCGATCCGGAAAAGGGCATCAAGTTCTCCTACTACGCCGCCTTCTGGATCAAGGCCTACATCCTTAAATTTATCATGGACAACTGGCGGCTGGTGAAGATAGGCACCACCCAGGCCCAGCGCAAACTTTTTTACAACCTGAACAAGGAACGCCGCCGGCTGCAGTCCCTGGGCTTTGATCCGGACACCGCCACCCTCTCCAAGAACCTCAATGTGAGTGTGGAGGAGGTGCAGGAGATGGAGCAGCGCCTGGGCAGCCAGGACATGAGCCTGGACACCACCCTGGCGGACGACACCACCACCACCCGGCTCGACGTGCTGCCCGCCCTGCAGCCCAGCATCGAAGATACCCTGGCCCGGGCGGAAATCTCCATCGCGCTGCAGGGGCACCTGGAACGCATCCTGCCCAGACTCTCGGACAAGGAGCGCGACATCCTCGAACAGCGGCTGCTGGCAGATTCGCCGGTCACCCTGCGGGAAATCGGCGAGCGCTACGGCATCACCCGCGAACGTGTCCGCCAGCTGGAAACCCGGCTGCTGCACAAACTGAGAGTGCATCTTACAGATAACATAGACGATTTTTCAAACGATTGGATCGTGCGCAGCGAATAGGCTCGCCGGCGTCCCCTCCATCATCATCAAAGAGTACGTGAGGACCGCACCGTCCATGCGCCGTCATACCATCCTGCCGTTGTTGAGCGCCCTGCTGGCCGGCTGTCTGCTGCTGGCCGCGTGCGCCACCGTACCGAAGAATCCTGCCGGCGCTGCCGCCGGGGGCTGGAAGCTCTCCAAAGACGCCCAGGCCACCTATTATTATCTGTTGCTGGAGGATGCCCGCCGCCAGGAAAACGCCACCCTGGGCGAACAGGCGGTGCTGGAACTCCTGAGTCTGGACGACTCGCCCCAGGTGTTCATAGACTGCGCCAACTTCTTCTGGCAGGCCGGCGACGCCGCCCGCACCCGCATCCTGGTGGAGGAAGGGCAGCAGCGCCACCCGAACAACCTGCAACTGCAGCTACTGCTTGCCCAACTGTACCTGGCCGAGCAACGCTACGACGAAGCCCGGACCCTGCTGGAACACTACCTGACCCGCAACCCGGGGGACCTCATCGCCCGCACCGAGCTGGCCACCATGCTGGTGCAGGCAGAAGTCTACGAGCAGGCCATGACGCTGCTGGAGCAGACGCCCGCCAGCATCCCCCAGGAAAAGCACCCCCGTGAATGGCAGTTTTTGCGCGCCAAGGCCCTCACCGGCCTGGAGCGCCACAAGGAGGCCGTGCCCATCCTCAAGGCCCTGCTCAAGGAGGACCCCGAATTCCTGGAGGCCTGGGCCGAGCTGGCCTATGCCTATGAGGCCATGCAGGACTTCAAGGGCGCCGAAGAGACCTACCTGAGCATCATGGAACTGGGCGAGCCCAGCCGGGAGCTTATCCTTAGATTGGCCGAGGTGAACATCAAACTCGGCAAGCCTAAGCAGGCCCTGAAGTTCGTGGAAAAAGGCCCCCAGGATCTGCCCACCTTCCTGCCCGTGGCCGGATACCTGCTGGATGCCGGCATGTTCGATGAGGCCGATGCCTTCATTGATGCGGTGCTGAAGGAGCATCCTGACTTCAAGGAGCTCTGGTTCCACAAGGCCCTCATCCAGTACGAAGGCCGGAAGGACAGCGCCAAGGCCCTGGAATGCCTGCGCCAGATTCCCGAAAGCAGCCGCTTTCACGAACGCAGCCAGCGCTTTTCCATCCACCTGCTCTTCGAGGCGGACCGCACCGCCGAGGCCCTGGCCCTGGCCCGCGCCAGCCGCGCGCGATATGCCGATGTCAGCGAATTCTGGCTGCTGGAAGCCCGGCTGTTGCAGGAGTCCGGCCAGACGGAGCAGGCCCTGGACCTGTTGCGCCAGGCCCAGGAACGCTGGAGCGACGATCCCGAAGTCCTCTTCACCTATGGTCTGGTGCTGGAACGCGCCGAGCAGCGCGCCGAGGCCTTTGCGGTCATGGAACGCATTCTTGACCTGGAACCGGACAACGCCGACGCCCTCAACTACGTGGGCTACACCCTGGCGGACAAGGGCAAGGATCTGGATCGCGCCCAGGACCTCGTCGCCCGGGCCCTGGAACTCAAGCCCGGCAACGACTACATCCTCGACTCCATGGCCTGGGTCCGCTTCCGGCAAGGCCAGATCCAGGAGGCCTGGGCCATCATCCAGCAGGCCGTGGTGGATTCCAAAGGCCAGCCCGTGGATGATCCTGTCATCTGGGAACATTACGGAGATATCGCCCTGGCCCTGGGGCATACGGCCCAGGCCCGCACGGGGTATGAAAACGCGCTGAAATATCACCACAAAAAACCGGAGACCATCCGCAAGAAGCTGCAGGCGTTATGAGCATCTTCCCCCGGCCCTCCCATTCTCCACGCCTTTTCCGCGTCTGGCAGGCCGGTCTGGTGGCCGCGTGCCTGCTCTGCGCCGCCTGCGCCCCCACGCCTCCGGCGCCAGACCGGTCAGACACCACGATGCAGGAGCGCATCCGGACCATCTGGCAGGCCTTCCGGGCCAAGGGCGAGCAGGCGCAGGCCCCGGCGTTTTCCGCCACGGCCTCCCTCAATTACGCCGGCCCCAAAAGCAAGCACCGTGTGGTGGCCAAACTGTGGGGCAATGCCGAGCTGCCCATCCGGCTGGATCTGCAGGCCGGCGTGGGGGCCATGGTGGGCCACTGGCGGGAAGGGCCGGAGGGATTCCTGGTCTTCATCCCGGGCAACAACGCCGCCTTCCGCTTCCGGGACACCCTGGCCGGCATGGCCGCCTTCGGCATGGCCCTCCCCCTGGATCTGCAGGACCTCGGCCGCCTGCTCATGGGCGACTGGAACGCCCTGCTTCCCCAGGACTACGACACCGCCCAGCCCCAGGGCGATACCGACGCCCCCGTGCGCTACGGCTGCTTTACCGCCCGCGGTCCCATCGCCCTGACCCTGAATGCCGACGGCCTGCCCCTGACCCTGGAGATTCCCGCCGGCGAGGGCGAGGAACCCTGGACCCTGGAGCTGCAGGAACTCGGCGCGCCGGGCTTTCCGCCCCTCACGCCCCAGCGCGTGCGCATGACCCGTACGGCCGCCCGGGAAACCGCCATCCTGTTCCTCAAGGACCTGGAGCTGCGTCCCGCTCCCTGGCCCCAGGACGCCCTGACGCTGGAGATTCCCCCCGGCGCCGTCATCCGTGAGCAACCCTAGCCCCTTTTTCTGCAACAGATCAGCCAAGGGAATATCATGTCCACCCCAACCACCCCCAGACGCGTCTGCATCGGTGCGGACCACGCCGGGTTCGCCCTCAAGGAACAGATCAAGCAGCATCTGCTCGGCAAAGGCCACGAGGTCATCGACGTGGGGACCGACTCTCAGACGAGTTGCGACTACCCCGAATTCGCCCAGCATCTCTGCAAGAAACTCACCTCCAAGGAACTGGGCGAATGCGGCCTGGGCGTACTCATCTGCGGCACTGGCATCGGCATGAGCATGGCCGCCAACAAGTGCCCGGGCATCCGCGCCGCCCTGTGCACCCATGAATTTCTGGCCCGCATGACCCGCCGTCACAACAATGCCAATGTGCTCTGCCTGGGCGAACGCGTCACCGGACCGGGCCTGGCCCTGGCCATTGTGGATGCCTTTCTGGAAGAGTCCTTCGAGGGCGGCCGCCACCAGCGCCGCGTCGATCTCATGGAACCCGCAACCGCCGAGGCCTGCCGTGATGGAAGCGCCTGAGCGTAATCTTGCCCTGGATCTGGTCCGCGTCACGGAATCCGCCGCCCTGGCTTCGGCCCGCTGGCTGGGCCGCGGCGACAAGAACGCCGGCGACAAGGCCGCCGTGGACGCCATGCGCCTTTCCTTCAACTCCCTGAACATCCGCGGCACCGTGGTCATCGGCGAGGGGGAGAAGGACGAAGCCCCCATGCTCTACAACGGCGAGGCCGTGGGCTCGGGCCAGGGGCCGGCCGTGGACGTGGCCGTGGACCCCGTGGAAGGCACCCGCCTGCTGGCCTATGGCCGGCCCAACGCCATCAGCGTGGTGGGGCTGGCCCCTGCCGGCTCCATGTACGCCCCCGGGGCCAGCTACTACATGAAGAAGCTCGTGGTCCCGGCCGCAGCCACGCATGTGATCGGCCATGACGATCTGGATGCCCCCGTGGGGCAGACCCTGCGCAAGGTGGCCAAGGCGCTGGGCAAGGACCTGGACGACATTGTGGTCTTCGTGCTGGACAAGCCCCGCCATGAACTCCTGGTGCGCGACATCCGCGCCGCAGGCGCGCGCATCCAGTTGCACACCGACGGCGACGTCAACGGCTCCCTCATGGCCGTGGACGATCGCGCCGAGGTGGATGTGATGCTCGGCACCGGCGGCACGCCCGAAGGCGTGCTCTCGGCCTGCGCCATCCGCGGCATCGGCGGCCGCATGGTCTGCCGGCTGGACCCGCAATCCGAGGCCGAGCGTCAGCGCCTGCTCAATGACGGCGTGGACCTCGACCGCGTCCTTCTGGAAACGGACCTCGTGGCCGACGACAACGTCTTCTTCGCCGCCACGGGCCTGTCTGGCGGTTCCTTCCTGCGCGGCGTGCAATATCGCGGCCGCGGCGCCGTGACGCACTCCCTGGTCATCCGCGGCAAGACCGGCACCGTGCGTTACATTGAATCCAACCACAACTGGGACAAGCTCATGCGCGTCTCCAGCGTGCAATACGACTGATCCGCCACGGCGCACTCAGGGGCGGGGGGAGCGGCGTGCCGGGCCTCCCGCCCTTTCTTTCCTGGTCCGATTGCTGCATAGTTTCCGCCATGCGGCAACGGCTCCCCTCCCTTCTGCTCCCGGGACTGCTGGTCCTGCTTCTCCTTGCGCCAGGCCCGGCCTGGGCGCTTGTGGATTCCCACGGCCAGGAGCCCATCGGCCCGGCCGGTCACGTGGATTGGATCCGCAAGACCGCCGTGGCCACGGGGCAAGGTTTTCCGCCGTCACGCATCACCGAGCCCGAACGCCGACGCCAGTTCGCCCGCCGCGCCGCCGTGCTGGACGCCCGCCGCAACCTTCTGGAAGTGATCCAGGGCGTGCGCCTGCATGGCAGCACCAGACTGCAGGAAGGCATGGCCGCCCATGATGTGGTGCGCGCGGAAGTGGACGGGTTGTTGACGCATTCCGTCATTGAAGCCCTGGAAGACATGCCCGACGGCAGCGCCCAAGCCCGCGTGAGCGTGGAGCTGCGTCTGGCCGGCCTGGAGTTTCTGCTGCCGACCCCGCCCCGGCCGGCCACGCCGGATCCTCGCCTGCCAGGTGCGGTGCATGGCGACATCAAGACACCGGCCCCCCCTGCCACGTCTGGCGAGCCTGGTGCGTCTGGCGAGTCTGGCGAGTCTGGCGAATCTGGCCCCGGCGATACGCCCTTCCTGGCGCCGGAGGTCCGCGGACTGGTGCAACGGTCCTACCTGGGCGAATCGCCCCCCGTCGCCAGTGAACCGCCGCCCGTGCAGGTCCCGCAGATTCGATCCCCACAGGCAGATCCTGCCGCGCCGGAGCAGTCGGAGGGACCATCCACGGGGATGGTGCCCACGGGCATTGTGGTGGACGCCCGCGGCCTGGGATTCGAACCCTCCCTGGCTCCGTCCCTGCACGACGAGGCCGGAGAGCTGTACCCGGCCGGGCTGCTCACAGCAGAGACCATTTCCACCGAAGGCATTGTCCGCTATTACCGCGATCTGTTCCCGGCCCTGAGCAGCAAGACCGCCGGCGATGCGCCGCTGGTGCTCAAGGGGAAGCAGATTGTGCCCGGCCGTCCCGACGCCCTGCTGCTGGGCCCCGAAGAAGCGCAGCGCCTGCGGGCCGCAGCCGGCGCGCCCGGCTCTCCCCTGCGGCGCGGCCGGGTCATCATCGTATTCTGAACCGAGGCGCCTCCCAGCCATGTCCCCAGCGCATCCTGCCCCGCCCGTGCATGTCGATCCCCACCGCAGCTACCGCCGCCTGACGGCCTGTCAGACCGGCGAGACGGCCTTCCAGCTGGTCCAGGCCCAGAGCGATCTGCACATCGTGGCCCAGGCCCTCCCGGGCGTGGATCTCGTGGCCCTGGCCTCGGAGGCCCTGCGCAAGGTCCGGGCCATGGTCCAGACGGCCATCCTCCTGGATCCCCACTTCCAGACCGCCCTGGCGCCCTTGCCCGTGCCGCCCGTGCCGCCCGTGCCGCCCGTGCCGTCGGACGCCTCGGAGATCGTGCAGGCCATGTGCCACGCCACGGCCCTGTGCAACGTGGGGCCCATGGCCGCCGTGGCCGGCGTGGTGGCGGAACACGTGGCCCGCGCCCTGGCTGCCGCCGGCTGCCGCACCGCCCTGGTGGAAAACGGTGGCGATATTTTTTTGATGGCAGACACGCCCCGCGTGGTGGCCGCCCTGCCCGATCCGTCCGGCCAGGCCCGGCTGGGCCTGCTGCTGCAGCCGGAGGATCTGCCCTGCTCCCTGTGCAGCTCCTCGGCCACCATCGGCCACTCCCTGTCCTTCGGCAAGGCCGAGCTGGTGGTGGTGCGCAGCCCCTCCGCCGCCATGGCCGACGCCGCAGCCACAGCCCTGTGCAACCGCCTGCGCTCCGGCAAGGACATCCCCGCCGTCCTCGCCCACGCACAAACCCTGGCCGGCCTGCCGCCTCCCCTGCGGGTGGAAGGCGTGCTGGCCGTGTGCCAGGGAAAAGTCGGCGTCTGGGGAAAAATGGAGCTGTGCGGCTGCTGATTCGCGAAACGGGCCAGTCGAACAACCGCCCGGGGGTATTCTGCTACCGGGCGCCCACCCGGCAGTAGGCCTTGGCCAGCTCCACGGTGCGGGAAAGCTGCCGGCCCACGGGAGTCTCCAGGTTCATCTCGCGCTCAATGTTCGTGATGCCCTTGATGACGGTGGAGTGCTTGCGGTTGAAGCGGTTGCCGATGTCCTGCAAGGACAGTTCAGTGTGCTTGCGGGCCAGGAAGTAGGCGGCGTTGCGGGCCTGCACAATCTGGCGCTGCCGGCTCTTGGACCGCAACTCGGTGGGGGAAAGCTCAAAGGCGTCGCACACAAAGTCGATGATCCGATCCATGGAAAAGTGCGGAATTTCCGGCTCGTAGTGGCTGAGCACCTCGCAGGCCAGTTCCAGGGTGATCTTGTGATTGAGCAGCCGGGCCTTGAGGATGAGGTTCTGCAGGCAGGATTCCAGCTGGCGAATGTCCGTGTTGATGCGTTCCGCCAGCAATTCCGTCACCTGGTTGGGCAGGGCCACGTGGAAGCTCTTGGCCTTCTGCTCCAGAATGCGCTTGCGGGTCTCGAAGCCGGGCTTCTCGATGACCGCCAGAAAGCCCGAGCAGAACCGCGAAGCCAGGGTGGAATCCACGTCCTTGAGTTCGCGGGGCAGGAACGAAGACGTCAGGATAACCTTGGCCCCACGGTTGCGAAGCGCCTTCATGGTGGAAAGCAGCTCGTCCTGCATCTTCTCCTTGCCCTGGAAGAAATGCACGTCCTCCAGCAGCAGCAGATCCACGCCCTCCCGGAACCGGGCCTTGAAGCGCTCCAGCTCGTTACTGCGCAACGACTGCACCCACAGTCTGCCGAATTCCTCGGCCGTGAGATACTCAACCCGCGCCTGCTGGCGATTCGAGTGGGAACACAGGCTCCGTCCCACGGCTTGCAGCAAGTGCGTCTTGCCCAGGCCGGGAGTGGAAGAAAGGAACACCTGCTCGGATTCCAATTGCTTGTCGCACAAGGCTCGGCTTGCGGCATAAGCCAGCTGATTGCTGGGGCCGACGACGAAGTCGTCGAAGGAGAATTGCCAGCAGGGGCGGGAACGGGGTGCATCGGGCTGCAAAGGCAGCCCCAATTGCCGCGAGCCGGTGGGGGCAGAACACGCGTGAGACGCACTGCGAGGAAGCGGAGCCGGCCGGGCCACGACAGCACCGCCAGACACACTTCCGCCGCGCGAGCTGGCGCCAGACCCGACAACGGCCGCAGCCGTCAGCAGGGCATCGCCCGCCTCGCCAACAGGATCCGCCGAGACCGTGATCTCCACCTGCCTGCCCAGCACTGCCACCGCCGCCTGCCGAATCTGCTCCAGCAAGCGGTCACGAACCCAGATGGCTACAAATTCATTCGGTGCCTTCAGGCATAGATTTGGGCCGCTTGAAACGGCCGTAAGGGGGGCAATCCAGACCTGAAACAAGCCAGGATTGACCGTTTTCTGCAGGATTTGACGAATCTGGTCCCAATGCGTGTTCATGGGGTAAAGCTCTACAAGGGCACACGGCTCGGAGCAAGGGGCGAAAAAGAGTCGGCGGAAGAAGTTGCCTTCGGTTGCTTTCCATAGGGTTGGATCGCCATAACCATCTTGAATAATAGAATGAGACGAGAAATCCTTTAGACTGCTTCACCCTGCTGAACCCTCGCGGGACAAGGGTTTCCACAGGTATCCGCTTTTTTTATCCACACCTGTTGAAAATAGTTTTCCACAGGACGATCTCGCCATATTCAATTTTTCTGATGGTGATGCATTTTTTTGCCCTCCGGAGGGGGTTGACAGCCCTCCCAGCTTGGGCAAAACCGGCGCGCGACGAGACAAGCAACCACTCCCACACGCCGGTTTCTCAGGCAAAATCGACCATTCTTCCCCCCCTCAGGGAGTGTATCTTCATCGTGCGTAACGTTACAAATTTGAGGCGAATCAGGCGATCGTGCGAAGGGGGTACCGGCCACAGGTGAAGCGCTCGCCCTCGGGACAGTAGCCCAATTGTTCGCACCGGGCCCCGGCCGCGGCAAAGAGTTCCGGCAGGGCATCCCGGCACAGGGCCAGCATGTCGTTGGCCAGGCCGCGCACTTCCCACTGCGCCCGGCTGCAGCAGCGCAGGGAGAAAAAATGCAGGAGCGACCGGCAGTTCATGGTGACAACAATCTTGGACTCCGCCGCCTGCGGCAGCACGAACCGCGCATCTTCCTTGGCCTTGGCGCCGCGGCCTGCGGCTTCCAGCAGGGCTTTCAATTCCTGGTATGCGCTGGCAATTTCCGTCATGCAGGCCTCGAAGCGTTCCAGGGCGGCCGGATTCCGGGCAATGGCCGGGGGCACGAGATAGTCGAAGTCCGTCTCGTCCACGTAACGCTGGCTCTGCTGCGAGTAGGACGCGATGCGGTGGCGCACCAGCTGGTGCGTGCACGCCCGCGAAACACCCTCCACGGCAAAGGTGAAGCTCACGTGTTCCACGGGGCTGTCGTGGCCAGACTCCAACACCTGCCGGACAAAGGCGGCCTGTGTGTCGCGGCTGATTTCTCCGGCGACGAGTCTGGGCCACATCTCGCCCACGAAGCCGGTATGATAGCATTGGCGGAAGGCGGCATAGATCAACGACAACGCATCCGGCGTCACGGCCAGAAGCCGGACCCGGCGTTGGGCGCAGGGCATGTCAAACTCCCATCAACAGGCCAAGGTGCTTGTAGGCCCGCGCGGTGGCCACGCGGCCGCGCGGGGTGCGCTTCAGGAAGCCGCGCTGAATGAGAAACGGTTCATAGATGTCTTCGATGGTCCGCACTTCTTCCCCCACGGCCACGGCCAGCGTCTTCACGCCTGCCGGCCCGCCGCCATAGTGGTGGATGAGCACCTCCAGGAGCTTGCGGTCCATCTGGTCCAGGCCGTGTTCGTCCACGTCCATGCGTTCCAGGGCCTGGCTGGCGACATCCTTGCTGATGACGTCTTTGCCCTGCACGGCGGCAAAGTCCCGCACGCGCCGCAACAGGCGGTTGGCGATGCGCGGGGTGCCGCGGGAGCGCCGGCCGATCTCCAGGGCGCCGTCCTCGTCCACGGTGGTCTGCAGGATGCGCGACGCCCGGTGGACGATGCGCGCCAGCTCCTCCGGGCTGTAGAATTCCAGGCGCAGCAGCGCGCCGAAGCGGTCCCTGAGGGGCGAGGTGAGCAGCCCCAGGCGCGTGGTGGCCCCCACCAGGGTGAAAGGCTCCAGATCGATCTTCACCGTGCGCGCGGCGGGTCCCTGCCCGATGATCAGATCGAGGCTGAAATCCTCCATGGCCGGATAGAGTATTTCCTCTACGGCCGCGGGCATGCGATGGATTTCGTCCACAAAGAGGATGTCGTTGCGGGCCAGATTGGTCAGGATGGCGGCCAGGTCGCCGCCGCGTTCCAGCACCGGGCCGGAGGTGCACACCAGGTTCACGCCCAGCTCGGAGGCCATGATGCGCGCCAGGGTGGTCTTGCCCAGGCCGGGATTGCCATAGAACAAGGTATGGTCCATGGCCTGACCCCGTTCGCGGGCGGCCTGGAGATACACGGCAAGGTTGGCCCGAAGCTCCTCCTGGCCGATGAAATCCCCAAGCCGTTGCGGGCGGATGTGATCGTCTGGGCAGGCAAGTTCCATGGGCTACTTCTTCATGAGCCGTTTGAGCACGGCGCGCAGGGCGGCGGAGACGTCCAGATCCGGCTCGTCCTTGAGCACGGCGTCCAGGTGCGGGCGGATCTCGTCCTCCACGTATCCCAGGTTGGTCAGGCCCGTCAATGCATCTCTATAGACCATTGATTTTCCAGCCAAAACAGGCGAAGCGCCGGGCGTCTTGCCCTTGCGGCCGGCCGGAGCCTTGAGCTTGTATGACAGCTCGAAAAAAATGTGCTCCGCGCTTTTCTTGCCGATGCCGGACACCACCGTCAGGGCGCTGGCATCCTGCTCCAGGACCACGCGGTGCAGGTCCTCGGGGGTGAAGACGGACAGGATGTTCACGGCCGTCTTGGGCCCCAGGCGGGCGATGGAGATAAGCAGAGCGAAGCAGTCCCGGGTGTCCCGATCCTGGAAACCGAAAAGCTCTATGGCGTCTTCGCGCACGATGGTCTGCACGTGCAGCGACGCCTCCTGGCCCTGCCTGAGGCTGGCCAGGACCGGGATGGGACACGTCAGCTCATAGCCCACGCCACCGGGGGTGAGCAGCACGCAGGATTCCTCGTCGCAGTACGTGACGGTGCCGTGCAGGAACGCAATCATGGCGTCATGGCCCTCCCTCGTCCGCGCTTCGCTGTGGTCTCTGCTGTGGCGGTCAGGCGGGCGAAGCGGCGATGGTTCAAGTGGCAGACCGCCACGGCCATGGCGTCCGTGGCGTCCATGGCGTAGGCGCCCTCCGTGGCGGCGAGGATGCGGCGGACCATGAAGGCCACCTGCTCCTTATCCGCCCGTCCTGTGCCCACCAGGGTCTTTTTGACCACCGACGGCTCATAGCCCGTCACCGGCAGTCCCAGCACGCCGCAGGCGGCCAGGATGGCCCCACGGGCCTGCCCCAGGACCAACGCCGAGGCGGCATTCTTGGCCGTGAAGATTTCCTCCATGGCCGCCTCGTGCGGGGCGTGCCGGTCGATGAGATCCGCCACGCCGCGATACAGGCGCGCCAGACGATGGGCCATGGGCAGGGAGGGATCCGGCCGCAGGGTGCCGGCCTCCACCAGACAGGCCTTGCCCGAGCGCTCTTCCACCACGGCATAGCCGGCCACGCGGCTGCCAGGATCGATGCCGAGCACACGCACCGCAGCGGTCATGCCGCCACCTGGGCATCACTGGCGGCAACAGTGGGCGGTCCTTCGGTCCCCAGGCAGGACACCAGCCCCAGGGGCCAGGGACAGTGACCGCACGGCACGCCGCCGCCCAGACAGTCGCAGGCATCGCCGTAGGCGGCCTGGATAAGCTCGCTGCAGGGCGAGGCGGCGCAATCGTAGCAGCGCGGGGAGGCGCTGGCCTGGGCCTCGGCGCGAAAGGCCCGGGAGGAGGACGCGTTCCAGAGGGCGTCCATGGCTGGCGCGTCTGCCGCGCCCAATCGTCCCAGAAAGGTCGCCGCAATGCGCTTGGGCCGGCCCTGCTCTGCCGTCACGTGCGTATGCCAGAGGAAATGACAGGGCGCGACATTGCCGTGCGCATCCAGGCAGGCGATGTTCCGCGCCAGGAAGGGACACTCGCGCACATCCGCCGCAGCCAGCGAGGGCAGATGCAGCCGCAGGCCGTGCCGGGCAGCCTGCTGGCGCGCCACGGCAAAGAGGTCCGGCAGTTCCTGCATGGCCTCGTCCGCCGCCCATGCCACCAGGGACTTGAGATTGATGGGTACGCCCTGCTGGCAGGCTTCCTCGCGCAGGGCCGCTTCCACGACTTGCAGCCGGCGCTCCTCCCCGGTCATGGTCAGCCGGAACCGCAACTGCAGCTTCAGGATGTCCTGAATGTTGAGCCCCTGCCTCCTGGTCTCGGCCTCGGCCTGCCGGAACAGGGCCACGGCCGCGGCGGCGTTGGGGTTGGACAGGGACTCCCCGGCCCACTGCGGCGCCGGTGGCAGCAGGTGGCTCACCAGCACGAAATTTGCGCCCTGACCGGCGGCCCAGTCCAGCAGTCCCGGCAACGCGCGGCGGTTGCTGCGCATGAGCACGCATTCCACCCCCAACTCCAGCGGCCGGCCGGCACGGGTGCGGGCCTCGCGGAAGCAGGCAAAGGCGCTTTCGATGGCCGGCAGAAAGGACCCGCCATGCAGGGGCTGGTTCGGGGCAGTCTCCAGGGCATCCACGGAGAGGCAGAGCTGATCCAGGCCGGCGGCGGCCAGGCGATCGGCAAGGGCCTGTGTCACCAACAGGCCGTTGGTCTGCAGGCCGATGCGGGCCGTGGCAGGCAGCCGGGCGCGCAGCCAGGCGACGATCTCAACAATCTGAGGATGCAACAGCGGCTCGCCCAGGCCGGCCAGGCTGACGCGCTCCACCCCGGGCAGCACGGTTTCCAGGGCGGCCAACGTCTCGAAGGCAAGATCGCCATCGGTCATCACGCAGCCGGGCGTCTGCCGCGGGCACATGCCGCAGGCAAGGTTGCAGCGGGAAGTGGGTTCGATGAGCAGCACGCGGGGGGCGGCGACACAGGCGGGAATGGCGGTCATGAATCGCTCCGACAGGCAAGACAACGCAGGGGCAGTCCTTGGCGGCTCGGCCGCGGCAGCGGGACGCCCCGTTCACCCCATAGCAAATGGCCCGAGAGCAAAAGCCCCCGGGCCGGGATGGTTCCGTTAAAACGGCATGTCGTCCATGCTGCTGGCCTCCGACGGGAAGGCCGGGCCGAGGTCCTCGTCCTGACGCTGCTGGGGCGCAGCCTGGGGACGGCGCGGGGGCTGCTGGCCAGCCGGCTGGGGACGAGGCTGCTGCCGCCCGGCTCCGCCCTGCTGGTAGCCACCCTGCTGCGGCCTGTTGCCGGTGCGCTGGCCAGGAGGCGGCGGGAACTCGCCTTCGTCGCCATACCCGGCAGGGGCCTCGGGGCCGTCATAGGCCTCGCGCGAGCCCTTGGAATCGAGGAACTGGACGCGGTCGGCCACCACCTCCGTGGACTTGCGGGGATTGCCCTGCTGGTCCTGCCATTTGCGGGTCTGCAGGCGGCCTTCCACGTACACCAGGGAGCCCTTGCGCAGGTAATTGGCGCAGTTCTCGCCGGAACGATCCCAGACGACGATATCGTGCCACTCCGCCTTGTCCACGCGGTTGCCGTCCCGGTCGTTGTACGATTCATCCGTGGCGATGGAGAAATTGGCCACGGGCTTGCCGCTGTTGGTGTAGCGCAGTTCGGGATCACGGCCCAGGCGGCCGATGAGCATGACCTTATTGAGGGTGGGCGCCATGGGATACTCCTTGTAGTGATGACGATCGATGAAGGCAGCGACGTTAGTCAACCACCGGCGGCGCCAGGGCTTCCAGCTCGGCCAGCACGTCTTCCAGTTGATCGGACAAGGCGTTGGCCTCGCCGGGCTTCCAGTCGGCCAGGGCATTCTCCAGGCTGCGTTTGCGGCTCTTGGCCACGGCCAGCTTGCGCTCCAGTGCGGCCTTCACATCCTTGGGATGGTTGCCAAAGTTCAGGGCATCGTCAAGGGCTTCCACCAGCTCCAGCACGCCTTTCTTGGGCTGGGGCCCGGCGGTGGGCACAGTGCCCCAGGCCAGGTGATGCAGCCTCGGCCAGACCTTTTCAATGTCCTCAGGCCGATACGTGTACGCCGAGACGATAACCTGCAGGTGCCGGCCCATCAGCCCTGCTCCTGCCACTCGGTCTGCACCCGGACCACCACATCTTCGATGAGGGTCAGCTGCTCCGGCGGGCACACGCCCACCAGGGGCTCGCCGGCGTCCACATTCTGGTTGTGCTGAAAGTACACCGCATAAATGACGCCTTCGGGCCCCTGGTAGCTCACCGGGGCCTCGCGTTTCATGCGGGACATGATGAACAGCTCCAGCCCTTCGTACACGGTGACCGAACGCGGGCCCGAGGCCTTGATCTTCAGGTCCACCTCGGGCGTGAAGTAGTACTTGGCCCGGTCTGGCGCGCGGAACAGGTGCAGGGCCTGCTTGAGGATGATCTGCTGCACTTCTTCCTTGGACAGATAGTGCCGGATGCGGGCGATGGGCGTGCCAGCCTCCACAAAGGTGCCGGCCATGTCCGTGGCCAGCCAGACCAGATCTCCGGTTTGCGGCGCCACAATGGGCTTGGGGTTGCGCTCGCGCTCCAGGGTTGCCAGCGTGGTGCCGGGCACTTCCTTCCAGGTGCCGCGAGGGCCGTGCACCTTGGCGCCGGGGGCGATATCCGGGAAGCTGACCACGCCGGTGTGCGGGGCCAGGATGTCCACTTCCTCAAAGGGAGAGGCCTTGATCTCTTCCAGGAGGGCGGTGACGTCGAGCATGGTCCTTTCCTCCTAGCGGTAATAGACGTTGCGGCCGCCCATGGTGAGCAGGGCCTGGATGCAGTTGGCGCGCAGTTCCCGGCGGTCCCAGATGCCCTGGATGTGCCCGCGGGAGAGGGCGCGATAGGCGCGATGGTAGTCCGGCGGAATATCCACCCCGGTGGTCTCCTTGATGACGCCGGGCCCGGCAAAGCCGATGTTGGCCGAGCGCACGCTGAACTGATACGGCGAGCAGCCCAGGAAGCTGGCCACCGGACCGGCGTAGGAATTGGTGTCGTAGATGACCATGTAGAGCCCGCCGGCGTCGATGTAGCGGCGCACGGCCATGGTGCAGCGCGGCATCTGGATGACGCCGTTGGTGCCTTCCTGAATGCGGATGCCGGCCGTGCCGTGCACGTAGGCGATGAAGGGGAAGCGCTTCTTCAAGGCGCGCTCGGCGGCCTGGAAGAACTTCTCGCCCTCGGCCGCGCCTACGGATCCGCCGCGGAAGGTGCCGGTGAGCATGGCCACCACCACGCGGGTGTTGTCGATGCGGGCCTCGAAGGTGCGGCAGGCGCTCTTCATGCCTGTGCGCTTTTTGGCTTCATCCAGCTTTTTATCCAGGTCCGGATAGGCCAGGGGATTGCCGGCCTCGATTTCCGCGTTGAACTCATACACCGAGCCCGGATCGCAGATATTGTTGACGAACCAGTGCGGCTCCATGGAGAAATGATGCCCGCAGTAGCTGCACACGCCGGCGTGGTCGCCGAAGAGGTCCGGGGCCCAGAGATCCAGACAGCCATGGGTGACGGCGTTAGGGCAGGTGATGGCCCGGTCTTCCTTGGCCCTGGGGCTCACCCAGCGCCAGCCGCTGCCGGCGGCCGGGTCTTCCCAGTAGGAAAGCTCGGTCAGCTCCTTGGCCTTGCCGTGGTTCAGGGTCGGCTTGGCATTGAACATGCTGCGCACGGCCCGCCAGGGGGCGAGCAGTTTGCCCACCACATACTGGGCTTCCGCGCCCACTTCTTCCAGAGCGTGGACCACCACTTTCTGGTGCTTGCGCAGGAAGTCGTATTTGAAGAAGGAATAGACGCTCCAGCCCACATCGTGCAGGCCGGCCAGGAACTTTTCCTTGCCGGGCCGCGTATCCCGGGAGGCCCAGCGGCTCATGCGGGCGTGGCGGGCGTAGCGTCGGGCCAGGAGATCTTCCTTGGCCGTGGAGTTCAGGCCCCAGCGCACGTAGAAGTTTTCCGTGGTGTAGGCGCCCTGCTTGCGACGACGTTCCATGCGGCGCACGCCCATGGCCCGGAAGAACTTGATGCCCTTGAACTTGAGGAATACTTCGTCCGTGGCGGCCACCACTTCCTGGCGCAGCAGCTTGAAGAAGTCAAAGTGCTCGGGCCGCGCACCCAGCGGGGGTTCCTGGATGATGCGATCAATGTAGCCGAAGCGCACGTTGTCTTCGGCGGTGATCTTGAGATTCTTGGCGCAGGCCTCAATGAGTTCCGGCGTGGCCCGCTGCCCCTGACGCAGGCGGCCCTCGATGGCGGCCGCGCCTTCGGGCGAGATGACCGAATAGTAGCCGTGGGAGAGCATGAGCCGCATGTCTGCCAGGGCGATGGCCTCGGCCCCGCCGGAGCCGCCTTCGGAGAAGATGGCCACCACCGGCACCTTGAGGGCCGACATTTCGTACAGGTTCTTGGCAATCTGCTGCGCCGCGCCGGGATAATCCTCAATGGGATAGGCCCCGGGGGTGAAGACATAGGTATGGATGGGGATGTTTTCCGTCTCCGCCACCTTCATGTAATGCAGGGCCTTGGCATTGCCCCAGGGCTTGACCGAGCCGCCGTTGCGGAACTCCTGGCCGTGGCCCTTTTCCTGCCCGATGACCATGACCGGCTGATGCACCGCCTTGCCGCGGGAGCGGCGGGTGATGTACGCCCGGGCGATGACGATGGACGGGTCGATGGAGTATTCGTCCTGCCCGCCGATTTCCGTATAGTTGTCGTAGACGTTTTCCAGGATGTCCTTGAGGCAGATACGCTGTGAATGGCGCACGATGCGCACGCGATCCATGGGCGTAAGTTCCTGTTCGAGCTGCTTTTCGGCAAAGTCGAAGAGCTCTTCCAGGGTCTCCAGGGCCTTGATCCTGCGTTCCTGGGTCCAGTTTTTTTCCAGGGTCTGGATTTCCGCCAGCTCGCTGGCCAGCAGACGGGAGTGATCGTTCTCACGATGGCCGAGGATGTCCTGGATGTAGCGCAGGCGTTCGGCCAGAATATGCAGTTTCTTGTCGGTATCCATGCGAGGCTCTGTATGGTGTGCCGGTGCGTAGAGGGTGCAGGTGCCGAAAGCGGCAGCAACGGGAGCTAGAATTCCAGGATGGTGTCTGTTCTGGCATGGAGGAACGCCAGATTGGACTGCATGGAGCCGCCGGCGTTGTCCCGGCCCTCCAGGATGGTGTGCTGGAGGAATTCCTTGCCCCTGGCCTTGGCTTCCGCCAGGTCCGCGCCCCAGATGATGGCCAGGGCGAGGTTGGGGTCGTACTCCGTGGGAATGTCGTAGGGGGTCTCGGGGTCGAACCAGGTGGGCACTTGCGTATGCAGGTGCACCCAGTCCCGCTTGGGAGTTTCAAAGCGGGTGATGCGGCCCACCCAGGGGGCGAACTTGTTTTCCGGGCTTTCGGCGATCACGCGGTATTCGATGCCCACGCCCTCGAACAGGATGTCGTTCTGGGTGTAGCCCATGGGCTCGCCCAGGCCCATGCGAATCTGCTCGGCAATGATGTTCACGTCCGCCTTGGTGCCGTCCTTCTTGCGGATGCGGCTGATGGTGGCGGAAACGCCGTTTTCCACCTGGATCCGGGTATTCACTTCCATGAGGAAGGGATTGCCCGCCGGCGTGACGATCCACTCCCAGGTGCCGACGTTGTCGTACTTCACCTCGCGGGCCATGGTCAGGGAGTGCTGGGTAATCTCGTCCAGCACCTTGGTGGCGTCGAAGTTGTACGAGATGGTGGAGGGGTCGAAGCCGGGCGCCACTTCGATGCGCTTCTGCCTCCCCGTGGACTGCACGGTGCAGTTGCGGGTGCCAAAGTGGGCCACATGGCCATGACGATCCGCCGCCACCTGCACTTCCAGGTGGTTGAACGTGTGCACCCGCTGCTCGATGAGCACGCCTTCGTCCCCGAACTGGCGCTTGGCATAGTTGCGGATGCGGCGATACACGGTACGGAAGAGGTCGATATCATGGACTTCTTCAATGCCCATGCCCCCGCCGCCAGCCGAGGCCTTCACCAGCGCCATGGGCCGCTCGATGCCCTGCTCTGCCTGAAACGCGAACAGGCTTTCGGCAATCTCCTCGGCTTCCAGCTCATCGTAAATCGGCTTGTCCGATCCCGGCACCGTGGGCACGCCCAGGGCGCGGGCCAGCCGCTTGGTGTTGATCTTGTCCCCCAGCTCGCGGATGACCCGCCAGGACGGGCCGATGAACACAAGCTTGCGGGTGCGTTCCGTCACCCGGCGGGCGAAGCGGAAGTCCTCTGCAAAAAAGCCGTAGCCCGGATGCACGGCAGTGGCGCCGGTGGCGTCGGCCACGGCCATGAGCTCGTTGGCGTCGGTGTACGAGCTGATGCGGCACACAGCCTGTTCCCCGCCCAGCTTCCTGGCCAGGGCCACATGCCCGCAATGCACGTCCACCGGGGTATACACGCAGACGAACTCCACCCCGAGCTTCTTGCAGGATTCAATAATCCTGACGGCGATCTCTCCACGATTGGCCACAAGGACCTTGTGCGTATCCACCAATTCTTGCTCCACTCTGCGCAGCCCGGGGTGCGGTGCCCCGGCCGGCGTGATTTGGTTATGCTTGTCTCGACTTGAGCAGCCAGGACGCGCCGCGCGCCACAGGACACGAAGACAGCCCGCAGCCTGCCAGTCTGGCAAGACGCAGGATCAACGACCGTCTTCGCGGGCGCGCTTGAGCGCAATGAGCCGTTTCTGCACTTCGAGCACCAGCTTGTCCAGCCTGGCTTCCTTGCGCGGGTCCAGCTCTTCGAAGGTGCAGCCCGCCTCGCCATGGGCAAACACGCGGCGGACCTTGGCAAAGAGACCGGAGATAAAAAGTTTCTTGTTCAATAGCAAGTCGCAGGCAAAGACCTCGCCCCAACCCAGTGCACCTTCTGGCACGTCATGCAACGCAAGGCCCGTGGCGGAGATATCGCCCACAATAACAGCCCGGTTGAGCTTGGGAATCCACAGCTCAAGGCCTGTGGCCCGAACACGGTACGCATTGCGCTTGTTCTCGCCCACCTCGGGCAGATCAATGGAAAAATCGTCCTGCTCCATGCCCGCCCCACCCTCTTGTTCAGGATGTTCCAGGTTGCATGCCGCGCATGGCCCCGGCGGTTGGCTGCAGATACCTCAAAGGGTCCCGGCAGGCAAGGGCCAAGACAGCCCTACTTGCCCACCTGCCGTTGCAGCACAAACTCCACGCGCCGGTTCTTGGCCCGGCCGTCGTCATTGGAATTGGGCACGATGGGGTCCAGATCGGCCAGCCCGGTGGCCGTCATGCGCTTGGGCTCCACGCCTTCTTCCAGCAACAGCCGCAACACATTGACCGCCCGCATGGAGGAAATTTCCCAGTTGTCCTGAAACCGGCCGCCCGGCGCAGGGGGCACGTCGTCCGTGAACCCCTTGATGTTGATGATCTGATCCACATGCTGGATGAACACATCGCGCAGGCCGGCAATCGCCTGCCTGCCCTCCGGGCTCAACTCCACGGAGCCGGAGGCGAACAGCATATCCGATGGCACCCGCATGGTGATGATCCCTTCGTCAAACACGGCGCTCACCACGCCCTCCACGCCCTTGCGGTTCAGGAAGGTGCGGATTTCCGAATACACCTGCCGCTGCTGGGCCATGATCTGCTTTTGCAGCAACACCGTCTCCAGGATGGCGCCTTCATCGTTCTGCAACTTGGAGACCTGCATGCTCTTGGCATCCGTGCCCAGGGCGCGGCGCACGGCGGTAAAGGAATCCGTGAACCGGCGCGTGTCCAGGGACGACATGGAAAACAGCAGCACGAAAAAGGCGAACAGCAAGGTGACGATATCCGAGTACGTGACGATCCATTCGTTCAGATCGCCGTCGTCCTCGTCAATGTCTACGGAAAGGGAGTTGTGTTCATCGTCCATCAACACGCTCCGCCGGCGGAATAAAGGAGGAGAGCTTTTCGTACACCAGTCTGGGGTTGTTGTTTTCCAGAATGGATTTGGCGCCCTCGAAGATGATGTTCAACTGCACTTCTTCCTGCAGCGTCCGCGCCTTGAGCTTGCCGGCCATGGGGATGAAGATGAGGTTGGCCATGAAGGAGCCGTAAAACGTGGTCAGGATGGCCAGGGCCATGGCCGGGCCGATGGATTTGGGGTCGTTCAGATTGGTGAGCATCTGCACCAGGCCGATGAGCGTGCCGATCATCCCGAAAGCCGGCGAGTACGCCCCCAGCCGCTTGAAGACGGAAATGGAGATGTTGTGCCGGCGCTTCATGGTGGCGATTTCGATCATCACCGTATCCCGGATGAGCATGGGATCTGCGTTGTCGGCGATGAGCTGGCAGGCCTTCTTGAGGATGGCGTTTTCCGTCTTGATGCGTTCCAGCGCCACCAGGCCTTCACGGCGGCTGATTTCCGCAATGCGCACCATGGTGCTCACCACTTCCTGCGGCTTCACCCTGCGGGCCATGAACACCCGCATGCCGCCGGAAAAGGCGCTGGCCACCTCTTCCAGGGGGAAGGTTACCAGGGTTGCGGCAAAAGTCCCCCCGAACACGATCATGGCCGAGGGGGCGTCCAGGAAGATGGAAATAGGGCCGCCCATCAGGATGGCCGCAACCACCAGGACAAACCCAACGATGATGCCGAAGAGCGTTGCAAAATCCATGGGAGGGGTCTATGCTCCAGCAGTCAGAAGGTACATGTTTCTTGGCCCTCAACTGTTCAGGCGCGGTGCTGCACGGCGCACGCCCACGCGCCCTCCCAACCGGAACAATCCTATGCAAAATCAGAAAAAAGTAAAGCTAGCCCTGGATTATGTTCGGGACACGCTGCCGCCTGGCGTTCCGTCTCCCCAGTGGGCCATTGTGCTGGGAACCGGCCTCTCCAACGCCATGCCCGACATAACCATCCAAAAAAGCATCTCTTTTGGAGAAATCCCCGGCTTCCCCGCCGCCACTGTGGCCTCGCACCAGGGGTGCCTGGCCCTGGCCGCAGTGCAGGGCGTTCCCGTGTGGCTGCAGTGCGGGCGTGTCCACCTGTATGAGGGGCATTCCCCGGGGGACGTGGTCATGCCCATCCGGCTGCTCCACGGGCTGGGCGTCCGCAGGCTGTTGCTGACCAACGCCGCCGGCAGTCTGCACCATGCCTGGGACGCAGGCGACATCATGGTGGTGGCCGACCACATCAACATGACTGGCGTCTCCCCCCTGACCGGCCCCAACGTGGCCGCCTGGGGCGACCGGTTTCCGGACATGAGCGCCGTCTACTCCCCGGCCCTGCAGACCATGGCGCTGGAGGCCGGCTGCCGCTGCGGCATGCGCCTGCGCCACGGCGTGTACATCGGCGTGCAGGGGCCGCAACTGGAAACGCCTGCCGAAACCAGGATGTACAAACGTCTGGGGGCCGATGCCATCGGCATGTCCACCGTGCTGGAAGCCATTGCCGCCCGGCACCTCGGCATCGAACTGTGCGCCTTGAGCGTCCTGACCAACAAAAACCTGCCCGGCAACATGGCCCCCGCCTGCCTGGAAGACATCATCGCCGTGGCCGAGGCAACCTCCCGGGATCTGGCCCGCGTGATCACCAGCATGGCGCCGCACATGGCCAGCCCGACCGTCTGCGCCCAGCCGTCCTGATCGTCCTGCCGATTACTCCTCCAGGCTGCCCGGCCGGATGCGCAGAATCACCAGCCCGTGCAGCCCGAACCGTGCGTCCAGCTCTTTCTTGATGGCTTCGATGGCGCCCTTCTGCTGCCGGCTGCCGATCATCACCCGATAGTGCAGGCCCTTGGGACCCAGATCCGCCTCCATGAGCTGGGCGCGCACCCCGCGCAGCCGCAGATAATTGGCGCGCTCCACGGCTCGATCCCTGGACTTCCAGGAACTCTCCAGCAGGGAATACACAAAGGGCTCGCCTGGGCCAGGCTGGGCCGGCAGGGAGCCGGTGCGACGGCTGGTGCCGTTGGAAGACGCAACACTCTCGGCAGACGCGGAGGCGTTGCGGGCCTCGAAGGCAGGGGCGCTGTCCTGTCTGGCCGGCCCCTCGGCGGCTGTCGGAGCCGTTACGGCGGTCCTATTGCCCGGGTCAGATTCCTTGCCCGGCAGCTTTGCTTCAGCCTGCTTCACTTCGGCCTGCCTTGCTTCGGCTTGCCTTGCTTCGGCCTGCTTTGCTTCAGCCTGAGCCTTGGCCGCCTGAGCCTTGGCCGCCCCGGGCGACAACAGCGGTGTGGAAATCACATACTGCACATCAGCCGGAGTGGCGTTGGCGTCCTGCCTCGCGGCCGTGGCGTTGGCGTCCTGCCTCGCGGCCGTGGCGTTGGCGTCTTGCCTCGCGGCCGTGGCGTTGGTCGCGTTGGCCGAAAATTCCTTGGCGCGCGTGTCGTCAGCAGTGTTCCTGGCCGTCGATGGCGGCGCGATGTCGTGTGGTGGCGTGGCATTGGCCGAGACGGCCGCCGGGGGCAACGCGTCCCTGGCGCCGGCCTGTCCCGTGATCGACGAGGGCGTTTCTCCGCCCGAATCCCTCCCGCGCTCCTGCCGGCGGGTCTGCGTGCGGCCGGGCCGATCGTCAGATTGACCGCCAGACTGATCACCCAGACCCAGGATATCCATATCCGGCGACAGGGGGTCCAGAATGTCATCCGGCACGGCAGACGCGCCAGAAGCGGCCGGCTGGTCGCGGCCTGCGGTCTGCGTCCGCGGTCTGTCCGGCGCTTCCAGCAGGGCCAGATCCTGGACGGCAGCGTCTTCAGGCGGCGGCAGGGCCGCCTTGTCCCGAAGCGCCAGGGCCCGGTTCAAGGCGCGGCGGATGGTGTCCGACGCCATGAGTTTGTTGGCTTCGCCTGCCAGGGTCAGGGTTGTTTCTTTCTCCGCCATGGCCTGGTCGCGGTTGCCGTCCAGCCGATAGAGCACGGCCAGAAACGCATGCGGCACCCAGTGCGCGGGAGCCAGCTCCGTTGCCTGCTCAAAAAACATCACCGCCTCTTCAAAGCGCCCCAGTTCGAAGGAGGCATACCCGGCGCCTTCGTAGGCCACCGCCAGACGCGGATCGGCCGCGATGGCCTGCCGGAAGGCTTCCAGCGCCTCGGGCCACTTTTTCAGGGAAAAATAGGCGTTGCCGATGCGCCAGGCCACGGAGGCCTTGGAAGCCCCGGCGGCAAGGGCCTGCTCAAACTGAGGAATGGCGGCCTGGGCCATGTTGTTGGCCATGTACTGGTCGCCCAGACGCTCGGCGTCGGTGGTGGACGGAGGAGGCGCAAGCCCCTGCGACATCTGCTGTTTGGAGGCGGTCTTGCACGAGGCCGCAACCAGGACGACGCAGCACGCCAGGACGACCACCGCCGCCAGCACAGGCCGACCGGGCCGCCCGGAGGACAGCCCGGCCATTGTCAGCACAGCCCTGACCATGCGCGTGCCTGTGATGTACATCCCTACTGCGCCATGCCTTGTTCCACCTGCCTGAGCAGCGTGATGGCTTCCTGGAGCTTGGCGGCTTCGGCCTCGCTATCCACGTCCTTGGCCAGGAAGTCGGCCTTGCTGGCCATTTCCTGGATCATGGCGCGAACCACCAGACGGCGGGTGCGGGCCGGCAAGGATTCCAGCGCCGACATGCGCAGCTCCACGCTGCCCATCTTGGCATCCAGCTCGGACACCTGGGACCGCACTGCGTTCAGGGCCTGGACCTCGTTGGTCAGGCCTTTGATGTCACGCGCGAGGAAAAAGTAGCTCACCGCCATGATGAGCACCAGCGTCAAGGAAATAAGCAACGCCATGCGGCCCATGTCGCTCTGCGTCTTCTGGGGCGCGGGCTGGAGGGGCTCCTCCGCCACGTCTTCCTCGCTGGCGACGTCTTCGTGCACGGCCTCTGCGGCACGCAGACGTTCTTCGTGGGGGTCGTGCTCGGGCTTGAGGGGAACCACTTTTTCGGCGGCGCTTTCCATGGGGGGCTCCTTGCGGAAGATAATTGAGGGTCACTGGAATGCCGGGAGGCGTCGGTGCAGCCTCCCGCGGCCATCTATAGAACGGCGAAGCGCCTGTATGCAACCCCATGCAACCCGCGCCAATTGTTTTACTTCATCCCAAGTTGCCGCCAAGGCTTGCAGAGTTCCAGGCTTTGGTATACTAACCATCGAAGAATACACACAGGTTTTTGTCCGCCAGTACAAGACGCCGGGGGGGAAGGCAGCGCGCATTGCGCCGCCATGTGTCAATATCGACGCCGGCGAATCCCGCTTTGAGGGCTGCATGTCCCAGCGATGCATTACCATTGAAGCCGCCAGCGAATCTGAAGCCATGCAACAGGCGTGTCAGACGTTCGACGCCCCTGCTCAGTATCTCTCCCTTACCTTGCAAGCTCCTCGCCAGTACGTCGCCTGCCAGATCCATGGCGATGCCGCCGTGGAAATCATCATCAGCGAAGACGAGATGCAGGCCACGGCCGGCGCATATACGCCCCCATTCGGCGACGGTGCGCCCCTCAGCGCCACCTCTCTCGTGAAGCTGCTCACCCGCGCCGGCATCCGCATGCCACCGCCGCCAAGCGTCATCAACCGATGCGTCGAAGCGGTGCGGGCGGGCGAAGACATCGCTGGCACTGTGCTCGTCAGGGGACGCGAACCCGAAGACGCCAGGGATGCAACCATCATCCCGGTGGGAGACTGGCGCTATCCGGTCATCCCCAATGAAGAAATTGGCTTAATTGTCCAGGCGGCCCCCTCCAAGAACGGCGTAAGCGTCACCGGCAAGTCCCTGCCGCCAACGTATGAGGGCAGCGGCAAGCCCATTGATTTTCCCGCCGGGTGCAATTGTCGCATCGACCAGCGTACCTTCAGCATCCGCACGGAAGTTTTCGGGCAGGTGGAGCTGCAGGGCCAGACGATTTACGTCAAGGACTGGATCAAGGTCTCTCCGGATGCCATGCGGGTGACCGGCACCGTGCATCATCGCGATAACGCCGGCAACATCCTCACCCGCGAACGCATGCAGCAGGCCCTGGCCGCCCTGGGCATTGTGGCCTCCCTGGAAGCCCGCAGCTACGAAAACGCCCTGGCCAAGGCGATGGAAACAGACCAGGCCATCAACAACGTGCTGCTGTGCAAAGGCACGCCTCCGTTGCACGGCCAGGATGGCACGTTCGAATTTACCGCCGAGGACAAGCGCCATGTGGTGGGGCTGCTCAGCGAGGGCGACCGCATGGACTTCCGCGCCCGCGGCGCCATCCGCGCGGTGGAAAAGGGCACCATACTTGGCCACATCAAACCGCCGGTGCCGGGTCTGGTCGGCCGCGACGTGCATGGCAACGTGCTGCCTGCCAGAGAAGGGCAGCCCTGTCTGGTGGCAGCCAGGGAAAATGTGGTCTACAAGACGGGAACCCGCACCTTTGTGGCGACAGAAACCGGGGTGGTGGTGTTTGCCCACAACGCCATCGCCGTCACGGATGTCTATGAGGTGCAGGGCGACGTGAACATCGCCGTGGGGAATATTACCCTGGAGAAGGGGTCCCTGCATGTGCGCGGGTCCATCCTGTCCGGCTTCACCATCGAGGTGCCGGGGAACATCCTGGTGGATCATGTGGTGGAAAATTCCCGCATCACCGCTGGCGGAGCCGTGGAGATACGCGGCGGCATCCTGATGGAGTGCGGCGGGTTCATCAAGGCCGGAAGCGATGTGGCCGCCGTGTTCGCCATGAACGCCACCATTGAGGCCGGCGGGGATGTGTCCATCAAGCACGAGCTGACCAACTGCATCGTCAAGGCTGAGGGCCGGGTGCTGGCGACGAATGGCCGCGGCAAAATCGCTGGCTCCACCGTGCATGCAGCCCGGGGCGTCATGGCCCAGGAAGTGGGCTCGGAGCTTGGGGTGGCGACGGTCATCGTCCTGGGCAAGGAATCCGTGCGGGACCAGCAACGCTTTGCCAGGAAACGCGAGTTGGAGGGCGTGATTCGCAAAATCACCGCCGGCCTGGGCAAGGATTCGGATGTGGCCATCCTCAAACGCACCCCGCCCGAAAAGCTGCCGACCATCGGCAGGCTGCTGCAAACCCGCAACAAGGCCGCCCTGGAGCTGCTGGACATTGAACGGGCCATTTCTGAGGAACGCGAGGCCCAGCGCGCCGCCTTTCTGGCCACGCGGCTCAAGGTCAACAAAACCCTCTGGCCCGGGGTTGTCATTCATGCTGCCGGCACACAGCATCGTGTGGCGCATGCCGTGCAACATTGCCAAGTGTATTACGATCCGGACCAGAAACAGATGGTGATGCTCTCGCTGTAATCCGCAGACATCTCCCGGAAAGACAACTTGCCCCCGCCCCTGCCATGGTGTACAGCGAGGAAGCGTTTTGTCGTGCGCAGTGCGGCATTCGTACGCTGGCCGCTGCATGGCCGGCTGTTGGCGTGCCCATTGGCGTGTGGCATTGTCGCGCCTTTGGTCGTGCGCTCGTCGCAACCCCCTCGAAAACACCCCTAGGGCCTTCCCGGTGGAAGGCTGCGCGAGGCTCTCATGTACAAGGACAAGAAAGTGGTGGTGGTCATGCCTGCGTACAACGCGGCGCAGACCATTGTGAAGACCTATGAAGAAGTGATGCAGCAGGAAGTGGTGGATCTGGTCATCGTGGTGGACGACTGCTCCCGCGACGACACGGCGGCAGTGGCCCGCGAACTGCCCGCCACCTACGTGCATGTTCACGAAAAGAACAAAGGGTACGGCGGCAACCAGAAGTCCTGCTACCGTCTGGCCCTGGAGCACGGGGCAGACATCGTCATCATGGTTCACCCGGACTACCAGTACACGCCCAAGCTCATCCCGGCCATGACCTCCCTCATCGGCAACGGGCTGTACCACTGCGTGCTGGGCTCGCGCATCCTCGGCGGCTATTCCCTCAAGGGTGGCATGCCCATGTACAAGTATGTGGCCAACCGCTTCCTCACCTTTGCGGAAAACGTGATGCTCGGCGCCAAGCTCTCCGAATACCACACCGGGTACCGCGCCTTTTCCCGCGAGCTGCTGGAAGCGCTGCCCCTGACCGCCAATTCTGATGACTTTGTCTTCGACAACCAGATGCTGGCCCAGATCCTCTACACCGGCGCCCAGGTGGGGGAAATCAGCTGCCCTACCCGCTACGAGCCCGAAAGCTCGTCCATCAATTTCAAGCGCAGCTGCATTTACGGCTTCGGCTGCCTGGAAACCGGCCTGCTCTTCCGGCTTTCCAAGTTCAAGTGGATTCAGTCCGCCCTGTTCCCGGCCGAACTGGACCGCGCCAAACTGGGCTAGAGCGTTTTATCTTTGAGAAGAGTTCCTGGGGGAACCCCTTTCTATAGAAAGGGGTTCCCCTAGCCCCCCCCTCCCCAAAGACTTTTGTTATAATTACAAAATACTATTTTCAAAGACAACATTCGCTACGGCGCAACAGGCTGCGCGCCGGGCTTGCGGAAGGCCGTCAGGGAAATCTGCTGACCGGACTTGAGGGTGATGATTCCCCGCAGTTCATCCGGTGAGAACAGGGACCCCAGGAACTGCGCCCCGCTGGGGGGATGCATGCCGGCCACGGTATCCGGGCTCACAAACCCAAACACGTGATACACCGCCTTTTCCGAGCCGCTTTGCATGGTCACCACCCCGGAAAACGGGTAGGCTTGCTCGTTGACCATGGCGGTTTCCTGCACCAGCTCGGCACGGACCGTGGAAAACAGCACGGACCCCTCCCACACGCCCGTGAGGGAGGGCGCGCGTTCGCCTGCATTCGCCAGATTCGCCCGATTCGCCTGATTCGCCGCATCCGCGTTGCCAGCCAGCATCTGCGCCGGGCCCAACAACACCATCGCCGCAACCGCCATCAACCGTAGTGCGTGCATGCCGAATTTCTTCATGGCGCCTCCTGGTTAGAGCAAGTTATCTTTGNTTGGAAGGGGAGAGCGCGAGAGGGGAGAACCTTTTGCAAAAAGCTTTCCCCGCTCGCAATATCCTTTTTCAAGATTAAAATGCTCTAACGGACGCCGCCTCGCCCCGATGCAGGGGCACCAGGCGGATATGCTCGTCCACGCGAATGCCGGGGAACCTCGTTTCATCCAGCAATGCAAACCGGCCCGCCCGGGCGGCCTGTGTGCGGATGCGTGCGTCGTACGGGGCAAAAAACGGCGGCGCCACGGGATACACATCCGGCAACGGATCCCGCACCGGCGTGGTGGCATTGGTCACCGCCTCGCACAGCCCCTGCAGCGGGCCAAACCGCCCGGCCTGGCACACCGGCACCTGATGCACCGGCCAGCGCATGAAGTCTGCCTCGTAGTGGCGCGTGTCCACCACCATCCAGTCCACGTCGAATCGCTGCGCAAACGCACGCACCGTCTCTGCATCCGAGGCATAATACGCCGCAAAGAAGGCGTCCAGTCGCGGTTCCAGCCGGTCCCACAGTCCCACGCACCAGGGATGCGCCAATTCGAAGGCCACCAGCACCTTGCGCTTGCCGAAGGTCAGGACGTTGTCCATCAGAAACGGATGCCCGGCCACCATGACGTCCTTGGGCAGGCCCTCCACCGCCGCGTACAGGGCGGTATCGCGGGAATAATCGTACAACCCCTGCCCTTCCAGGCGCGCCGCGCCGGCAAGGGCAAAGCAGCCGATGAGCACCGGGGCCAGACGGCGGCGGCTGAGCCAAGGGGCCAGGCACACGCCCAGCACCAGACAGTGCCCCAGCGCCACGGAGTACTCAAGATAGCGTGTGGGCACAAACAGTTGCATGAGGAGCAGGCGGGCCACGCCATACAGCAGCAGGGAGGCCAGCAGCACGCTGCCCAGCAGCCGCAGGTGCGGCCGCAGCCTGCGCCAGGGGGCAGACATCCCGCCCCAGGCAAGCGCCACCCCAAGCAGCACGGTGACGACCGCGCCCCCGGCTGCGCCCAGTTCGGCCGTGGGCAAAAGACGCTCCACCGGACCGAGAATGGCTTCGCCAAGGATGGACGGTACCGGCATGATGTGCAGCCGCCCCTGGGCGGTGAATTCCGGCCGGTCTATCATGTCGGCGCGGTGGACCAGCGGACCGTAGCCGGCGACATCCAGGGAATGATTGAACTGCCACACCAGCGCCGCCCCGGCCACCAACAGCGCCCAGTGCCAGCGCCGGCTCGGAAAGACCACTGCGGACAGTCCCCCCCATCGCGCCGCCACTCCCGCCAGCCAGGCAAGGCCCACGGCCAGCCCGCACAGGACGAACATATACGGGATGCAAAGCGCCTGCAGGGCGAGGGCAATCGCCATCATCCAGGCCCGCCCCGACATCCAGCCCAGACACAGCAGGGCCAGCAACGGCCCGGCAAAGGCCCGGGCCAGACCGCCGGAAATGTTGTGCAGGAAAAAGGGGATGATCCAATACATGCACAGCATGCCCCAGGCTCCGGGCCATCCAGCCAGGCGATTGCCGATGCAAAACACCAGACCGGCCAAGGCGATGTAGAGGGCGCCGGTCAGGATCTTGGAAAAAACCAGCGGCTCGACGACCGTCGTGGCGACGGCATACAGCCCGCGCACACCGTAGCTCACATAATGCCGGGCAAAATCCGTCAGCAGGTCGTCAGGGTACAACGCCGGATCATGCCATCCCTGCATCCAGGCCACCTGCTGGCGCGCATCGTCGTTGATGACGAAGGGCGAGCGGAATGCCTGCCCATGGGCCCAGGAGAACACCAGGGCGCTGAGGGCCAGGGCCAGGAACAGGGCCCGGCGTGTGGCCGCCTCGCCATAGGCCGCCGTATCGGTTGTCATGGAGTGGTGCATGATGAATGCAGCAGCCCGCGACGGGGAGACGTGCGCCTCCGCGCCGCGGGCAAGAAGAAACCGGATTGCCGGACGAGCACGCGGGCGCTCACAGTCCAGTCTGGCACGGCATCAATGCGTGAAGGCAATCTGCGCCTTGAGCCCCTCGCGGAGCAGCAGCTCAGGGTTGGGGGCGGTGAGCTCCACTTCGTAGAAGGTGGGCTGGTCGATGCCTTGCGTGGTGGGCGTGAGATTCACGCGGCTCAGAATCACTTCAAAGCTGTTGCCGGGCAGCGAGGGCAGGGTCATGATGGCCTTGTCTCCCGGCTTGATGCGCAGGGCCTCGGTTTCATACACCTGCGCGCGCACCAGCATGGGATCAAGCACCCCCACGGTCATGGCCACAGTCCCGCCGCGCACCAGGCTGTTGGGCCGCACCGAGGGCGCAAGCGTGGTGACGTGCCCATCGATGGGGGCCTTGAGCTGCACCGTGGTGGGCACCTTATCGTGGCCAATGACGTCGCCAAGCAGGGACTTGAGCTGGGCAATGTCGTCATCCAGCAGCCGCTTCTTGAGGGACATGGCCTTTTCCAGGAACTGGCGCTGGGCTTCCAACGCGGCCAGGGCGTTGCGGGGCTCTTCCAGTCGGCCTTCGGGGATGAAATTGCCGGCCTGCAAGGACTGCAGCTCCTTGAGCTTGGTGCGCGCGCCAAGGGCCTCGGCATCAATGCCGGCGAGCTTGGCTTCAAACTCTGAAATCATGGCCGAGGAGACCCGGGACCGCAGCGAGGCCATGACTTCCGGTGTCAGCCGGTATGTCAGCAGCACCTCGCCGCGCTTCACTGCCTGGCCGGATCGAACACGCAATTCTTCGATTTCGCCGTCAAACAGGATGGTGGCTTCCCTGGTGAGGGAGCTGGACAGCTTGCCCTGGAACACAATGTCCTGGGCGGACTGCATGAGGGTGCTGCCGGATTCCTGCGCCTGGGCCGGCACCGGGAGTGCGCCGCCAGCCCAGAGTGTCGCACCCAGCACGACCGCGAAGGCAGCCCGAACGCTACTGCTCATTATATGCCGCAACGTCCAGCATGGACGAATGCAGGTCGCCGGAAATGTACCGCAGCTTAAGCACGGCCTGATCATACTCAAACTCCTTGGACAGCGCGACCAGCCGCGCCTCCAGATCCCTTTCGACCGTCCGGGTGAACTCCGGAAACTCGATGGAGCCCGAACGGTACATGATTTCTGCGCGTTGCCGTTCGAGGCTTGCAATCTCTCTGGCAGTGGCCACAAGTTTCAGGTCCTGCGCCGCATCTTCCACTGCGCCTTGGGCCGTGTAAAATTCGTTTTCAAAGTCAAGGGTCTTCATCCGCTCTTCCGCCCTGGCCTGCACCACCCGGCGTTTTTCGCGGATAACGCCGCGGTAGCGCTCGCCCCAGTCCAGCACGGGGATGGTCAGGCCCACCGTGGCCACGAACACATCCGAGTTGGAGAGGGCCGAGTACTCCCGGGAAAGCCCCAGGGTGTATTTGGGCAGGAACTTGGCATACGCCAGACGCACCTGATAGCCTTGCAATTCGTTGTCCAGCCGCCGGATCTGGATTTCCAGGCTGTTGCGCTTGGCTTCTTCCAGGGAGATGGTGCGGGGGTTGAAGTCCCCGGTCACCTGCCGGACGGCGTTTTCCAGGTTCAGCGTCAGAGCTTGCTCCCTGGGCGCACCAAGGAAGGATTTGAGGCGCTCGAAGGCCTGCTGGTGCGTCAGCTCGTTCTTGCGCTTCTGGTTGATGGCGTCCTCGTATTGACGCTCGGCATACATCACATCCAGGGTGGAGCCGTAGCCGGCGTTGTACCGTTGCACGGCATAGGCCTTCTGCTGACGGGCCACGTCGATGATTTCGTCATGCACCAGCGCGGCGCGACTCCACAACTCCATGCTGATGTAGATCTGCGCCAGGGAGAACAGCCCTTCGTCGATGGTCTTCACGTGCTCCATGGCGGCGCGCTGGACCATGATCTTGTATGCGCCGATGGAAAAGTACGCCTGCAATGGGTCGTATTGTCCAAAGGAGAAGGAGACGGAGATGGGCGCGGAGTTGCGGCCGTCCGGATTGTTGAGCCGCAGGTTGGTGTTGACGAAGAAATCCGGCAGCAGCTCCATGCGCTTGTCCCAGGCGTCAAGGCGCTTGACCTTGATTTCCACACCGGAAGGCACGAAGTACGGCGAATTCTGCAGCGCCAGGGCCACGCATTCCTTGTACGTCAGGGGATGCGCGGGGATGGGCACGGGCGGCAGTTCGCCGTCGGCAGGCAGGGCCAGGGCCCGTTGCGCCCCCAGGGAACACAGGGCCGCCACGACGCACGCCAGCAGGCAGCGGACTGCCCAGCCGGAAGCGCCGAAACGCAAGGAAGAAAGTGTGGACAATTGCACGTTGCTGGCTCCTGTGGACATGCCCATTCTGCGTTGGCAAACAACCGCGCTCAGATGCGTGCCCGGGCGCGTGCCATCAGAACGCGAACGCGCCGCCAAGGGAGCGGCGCTATTGATCATACAGATTCCCATCGCGAAGGTAGAGCGTCCGCGTGCACTGCCTGGCCACGCCGGGATCGTGCGTCACCACCACCATCGCTGTCTTGTCTTCCGAAACAAAGCGTTGAAAATGTTCCATTACCATCTGGCTGTGCTTGAGGTCAAGCTGACCGGTGGGCTCGTCAGCAAAGATGATGCTCGGCCGGTTCACCAGGGCCCGGGCAATGGAAACCCGCTGCTGCTCACCGCCAGAGAGCCGGTTGGCAGGATGATTGCGGCGATGCATCATGTTCACCTTTTCCAACGCTTCGTCGATCATCGCAGCCCGGTCCTTGCGCGGCACGCCGGCGTAGATGAGGGGAAATTCCAGGTTCTCGTACACCTTGGTATGCTCGAACAGGTTGCAGCTCTGGAACACGAACCCGGCGAAGGTGCGGCGGAACTGCGCCTGTTGCGACCGGGTGAGCTTGGCGACCTCATGCCCTTTCACTTTATAGGACCCGCCACTCGGGGGCAAGAGCAAACCAAGGATGAACAAAAAGGTAGACTTCCCCATGCCGGAGGGGCCCATGATGGCCACCATCTCCCCGGGCAGGACGTCCATATCGATGCCCTTGAGAATGGAGATGACCTGGGAGCCGTTGGAGTAGTCCTTGGTCATGCCCCGCACTTGAATGACTGGCTCGTTCATCTCCACCTCATTCATAGCGGATGGCGCTCACCACTTCCATACGGCTGGCCCGCAGCGCCGGGAAGAACCCGGCCCCAAGCCCCAGCAGCACGGTGAACACGATGCTCATGAGCGAATACAGGTACAGCAGCTCCCGGGGGGCCGAACTCTTGAGCAGCCAGGTGGCCAATTCCACGCCACCGTAGCCCAACCCAACCCCCAGGACCCCGGCAATGAAGGACAACGCCACGGCCTCCGCCATAAATTGCTTCATAATATCAATATCTTCTGCGCCCATGGCCTTTTTGAGGCCAATTTCGCGCGTGCGTGATTTCACGGCAGTCATCATGCCGTTCCAAATGCCGAACCCGCCAAGCACCAGCGTGGCAGCGATGGAGAAGTACACGAACAGTTCCACCCACCAGACAATGCGTTTGATGTGCTTGATGGCTTCGCCGGCCACTTCCACCTTGAGGTGGTTCGCCTTCTGGCGGGAGCGGATTTCCTGGAGCACGCGTTCGGCCACGGGGACCACGTCATCCCAGGTGTCGCACCGGACATACATGCGCCGCGGCTCCACATTGGGCCAGAAATCCATCATGGTGGAGAGGGGCGTATAGCCCCATTTGCCCCGGTCGGCAACGCTGCCGGCATCCAGCAGGCCCACCACCAAGTACAACACGCGATTGATGGAAACCCATTCCCCCACCACATCCAGGCGGCCGAAGATGCGCAGGGCCAATTCCTCGCCCAGCACCACCACCCTGAGGCGCTTTTCCATGGCTTCCCGGCCGAACAACTCCCCGGCCTTCTGCCCCAGCCCATTGACCTTCCAATAGTTTTCATCAACGCCAAACAGGATGACCTCGGTATCGTGCTTGTCGTTGGTGGCATAGCCGCCGGCCATGTGCACCAGGGTGGTGGCATTCACGCCCGGGAGCGCGGCCACGGCCTCGCTGGATCCTTCGCGGAAGTACTCGGGGCGATCCATGCGATCTGCGCCGCCTTCATCAAAAAACACCTTGATGATGGTAGCGCCGCCGAGCAGGTCCAGGTCCTTGTTCAGATTGCTCTTCACCTCGTCGCCCATGGTCAGGATGACGATCATCAACCCCGTGCCAAGGGCGATGGCCAGCAACACGCCGAGATAGCGCTTCTGCTGGCGCACCACCTGACGCAGGCTGATGCGGATAAGGTCGTTGAGCTGTAGCATAAAAAACGTGCAAACAATTGTAAAAGTACATCAACGCGCGCAGCGGCACCCCTGCTGCGCCGGCCCTTGGGAACCTGTTTTCCTGCGTTGGTCACGCCCCTACCACGACTGCTCGGGAGAAAATCAGGACGAAGCTGCCGCCATGGCGCCGGCATTGTCGTCCCGAACCGGTGCCTGGGCGGCCTGCGTGTCTTGCACGCGGATGCCGAACTCCCGGGCCAACTCGCCCAGGGCGGTGAGCACAACGTCCAACTGCGCATCGGTATGCGTGCTCATGTATGCAGTTCTGATGAGGGCCTTGCCTTTGGGGACGGCAGGATAGATGGCCGGCAAGGCAAAGACGCCTCGCTTGAAGAGTTCCTTGGAGATGCGCAGGGCCTTGAATTCATCGCCCACGTAAATGGGGATGATGGGGGACTCGTTGTCGCCGAACTCCAGCCCGATTTCGCGATACCCGGTGCGGATCTTGCGGGTGATTTCCCACAGCCGGTCCACCCGTTCGGGCTCGGCTTCCAGGATATTCAGGCACTCCAGCACGGTAGCCGCATTGGCCGCCGCCAGGGCGGCGGAAAAAATGAGGGTTTTGGAATTGTTTTTCACGTACGTCAGGGCGTCTTCGTGGTCCGAGGCGATGAAGCCACCAGTGGAGGCCATGGCCTTGGAGAAGGTCCCCATGATGAAATCCACATCCTGCGCCACGCCGAAATGCTGCGCCGTGCCACGGCCGCGCCCGAGCACGCCCAGGCCGTGGGCGTCGTCCAGGTAGAAGACCAAATCCGGGTTGGCCCGTTTGATCTTGATGAGTTCCGGCATGTTGGCCACATCGCCGGACATGCTGAACACGCCCTCGGTGATGAGGAAGCACACAGAATCCGGATGACTTTCGCGCGCCTGGGCCAGCCGGCGTTCGGCGGAGTCCCGGGAATTATGCTCGAAGTACATGATGCGCGCGCCGGTGTTGTTGCAGCCTTCCTGGATGCTGGCGTGATTTTCCTTGTCGAACAGGATCACGTCATCCTTCTGCATCAGGCTGCTGATGGCGCCCAGGTTGGTCAAAAAACCGGTGGTGTGGACCACCACATGCTTTTTGCCCACAAAGGCGGCCAGCCGGGCTTCCAGTTCTTCGTGCAGGGTCATGTTGCCGGACAAAAAACGCGACCCGCCAGGGCCGGTGCCCCAGCGCTTGATGGCCTGAATGGCGGCCTCCTGCACGCGCGGGTCGTGCGTGAGACCCAGATAATCGTTGGAGCCGGCCATGATCAGGCGTTGTCCGTGCACCTCCACTTCTGTGCCAAACGAGCGGTCTATGGGCTGAAAATACGCATAGTGCTCTTTGGCCATGGGGCTTTGAATCAAACGAGTGAAGGCCTGGAAACGCTTGGAAAGCTTCATTGATGTTCCGTATGCAGGCAGGAGGAGTTGAACAGTTGATGCACGCCGCAACCCGGGCGCAGGCACAGCCGCCCTGGGATGTCCACTGCGAAGGGGCATGCATGGCTTGAGCCGGACACGATTGGCAAGGGAGTCATGATATTTTTTGCAGCACCCGTCAACCGGAAACCACCCTTGCCGTTTCGCCAGGAGGCATGGCAGCGTGAAGGAGCACCCTTTGGCGTTTTTTCTAGACTGTCCGGGGCGGCTGCGTCAAGCGCCTCTGCGCATTTCAGAGTGTTTCAAGCATGTTTTCGCCTTCTGACCGGGTGCGGCGGGTGCGCGCCCCTTTGCAGCCGGGCTGGGAACTGGTATGTGGTCATCTTTCCGCCAGTTGGCAACACCCGGGCGCGCTTTGGGCGCCGCCTCCAGCCACACACCACGCATGCCCACACCCCCCAAGGCCACGCCGCCCGCACCGTCCCACAGCATTTTCCGCAAGAGCGCCTACCTGCTTGGCGCCCATGGCCTGCGCGAGACGCTGCAATCGTTGTTTCTCATTCTGCTGGCGCGCATGTACTCCCCGGACGTGTACGGGCAGTTCATGCTGGCGTTGAACATGGGGGCCATTCTGCTGTTCATCGCCGAATTCGGCTTGAACCAGCACCTGGCCACCCTGCTGGCCCGCAAGGCGGACTATCCGTCCACCATTCTCAAGCAGATCACCGTGGTCAAAGGGTTGCTGCTGGGGGTTTCCTGGCTGGGGATGATCGGGTTCATCCTCTGGCAGGAATATTCCTTCAACCTGGCCATGCTGGTGATCATCGTGGCCACGGGCGTGGGGCTGGAGGCCATGGCCAGCTCGTATTACGTGGCCTGTCAGCTGCTGGACCGGCAGGACGTGGAAAGCAAGTGGCGCGCCGTGGCCAGTGTGCTCAGCTTCGGGTACGGCATTGCCGCCCTGCTCATGGGGGCTTCGGCGCTGGCGGTGTCCTGGTTCAAGCTCATTGAGACGGCGGCGGCCTCGGCCGGGGCGGTGTTCGCCACCTTGCGACGCTCGCGGGCCAAGTTCCGCCTGCGCCAGTTCAGAACCATCTGGCATACCTGGCGCGGGGGCATCACGTACACCATCATGGCGGTGGCGGCCATCTTCTACAATAAGATGAACGTCTTTTTCCTGCAGAAGTATGGTGGCTCCCAGGCGGTGGCCCAGTACAGCGTCACCTGGCAGGTGGTGGACTTTGTGGCGATTCTGGTTTCCGGCACGCTGCTCAGGCGGGTGCTGTTCCCGCTGTTTGTCAAGCTCTGGGTCACCAACAAGCCGGAATTCTCCCGGCTGGCCCGCAACACCTCGCGTTGGCTGCTGGCCGTGGCCATCCCCGTCTCCTTTCTGCTGGCCGTGGAGGCAGACCGGCTCATTCCCCTGGTGTTCGGCAACAACTTCCCGGACGCCATCTGGATGCAGCATTATCTGGTGGGCACCATCCTGGCGGCGTTCCTGCATAATCTGGCCCACTACCTGATGATTTCCATCCAGCGCGAGCGGCTGCTGCTCATCTTCTATCTGACCGGGCTGGCCCTGAATCTGGTGCTGTGCATGCTGCTCATACCGCCCTACCCGCTGCTGGGCACGGCATTGTCCATCCTGCTCACCAAGGTGGCGGTATGCATCATGACGGTGGGGTTCTGCCAGTGGCGGCTGCGGATGATCCCCGGCCGATCCCTGTTCCACATGATCCTGGCCACGCTGCTGGGTCTGGCCTTGTATCTGCTGGGACTGGACCACCTGTTCCGCGAGGCGGCAGAGGCCCTGGCTGTGCTGCCCGTGGCCGTGCTGGCCTGGCGCTGGCGCAAGGCCCTGGACGAACAGACCATCAAGGTGGTGTGACCGCCGGGGAGCGCGCGCCGAAGAAGTTTCCGGCAGACGCTCCCCTCCCCCCTGCTGCGGCCTTCCTCAGCGCGCTGCCAGCAGTTCCCGCACCGTGGCGATGACGATCTGCCGGTCCAGCGGCTTGGGCATGGTCCGATCCGCGCCGTAGTCCTTGGCCCAGTCCAGGGTTTCGGTATCGGTGAAGGTGCTGCCGGCGCTGATGGCCACCACGGGCAGCTGCGGCCGCGCCGCCTTGAGTTCCTTGATGGTGGACAGACCTTCCTTGCCGGGCATAAAGATGTCCACAATGGCCAAATCCACCGTCTGCTGGCCGGCCTGGGCCACGCCTTGCAACCCATCGGCGGCCTCCAGCACCTGATGGCCTTCTGCCTCCAGAAACTCCCTGAGCATCATGCGGATGATATCCGAATCGTCAACAACAAGAATGAGAGCCATATGGGCATTCCTTGCGTGCATGAAGAGTGATGATACGATACGGCGGGACGGGATGCGCTCGCCCTACACCGCGTCCGAATCCTCGCCGCCGTGTTGTCCGGCGGTCTGCATCTGATTGATGATTTCCATCAACCGGGCTGCCTGCCCGTGCAGACGGTCCACCACCTGGATGGCGGCGTCCATGTCTGCGCGGATGTCCGAGGCCACGCCGCTCACCTCTTCGGTGGCGTTGCTGATTTCCTGGGCTGCGGAGGACTGCTCTTCCGAGGCCGTGGCAATGGCCCGCACCTGATCCGCCGTCTCCTCGGCCATGGCCACGATTTCCAGCAGCCGCTGCTCGGCATTGCCGGCCTTCTGGGCGCTGCGCTCCACGGCTTCTGCGGCCTTGACCACCTCTGCATTGCTGTTGCGTGCGCCGCCTTGGATGGTGCCGATGGCATCCGCCACTTCCCTGGTGGCCACCATGGTCTTTTCCGCCAGTTTGCGCACCTCATCCGCCACCACGGCGAACCCGCGGCCGGCGTCCCCGGCACGGGCCGCCTCGATGGCGGCATTGAGGGCCAGCAGGTTGGTCTGGTCGGCGATGTCGGAAATCACCGTCAGCACGCGGCCGGTATCTTCCGCCTGATGCACCAGTCTGGCCATGTTCTGCTGCAGCACCTCGGCCACGGCGCGCACCTCGGCCACGGCAGCCTGCACTTCCTGCACCACCAGACCGCCCTCGCGGGCCTTGTCCTTGGAGTGCTCGGCCAGGTTGGCGGCGGCGCCGGCGTTCTGGGCCACCTCCATCACCGTGGCATTCATTTCTTCCATGGCAGTGGCGGTTTCCTGGGAGCGGTTCTGCTGACGGATGACGCCCTGGTTGGTCTGGGCCACGCGTTCCGCCAGGGCCTTGGCATCGTCGGACACCATGCGGGCCACGCCTTCGGCCGAGGCCGCGGCGCTGGCGATGAGCTGATTCTGCTCGGCCAGGCGCTCCTGCTGGCGCTTCACCTTGGTCAGGGTGGCCAGCATGCAGAACACGCCCAGCAGCGTGCCGGCATCGTCATAGATGGGGGCGGCATCCAGCTTGACAAAGAACCGCTCGCCCCAGCCATACTGGCCGTCATATTCCACGTTGGTGATGATTTCCCGCTGCCGCATGGCGCGGTCCATGGTCTGCTGGACAATGCCATGACGGGAGAAGCTCTCCTGCAGGCCGCGGCCCAGGTACTGCTCGGGCTCCTTCTTCTCGCCGATGAAGTGGGCCATCCAGCGGTTGATGAGGGAGATGCGCCCCTGGGTGTCCGCCACCACGCAGGGCAAGGTGACGGAATTGAGGATGCCCTTGGCAAAGGCCAGTTCGCTTTTGAGATGCCGGACCATGATTTCAATGGACGACTTGAGCGCCCCCATCTCTGCCCGGTATGTGCCGGTGATGGGTGCATCGAGATTGCCCTGGGCCACGGCATCCGCATAGGCCACAATGGCGTTGATGGGCCGGTTGAGCATGCGGCGCACCAGCCACAGGCTCGCCCCGGCCATGACCAGCAGAAACACCAGGGCGAAGGCGGCCAGCTTGAGAATGATTCCCGTGATGGTGGCGTTCAGCTCGTTGGTTTGCGTGGCCACGGCGGCATCGATTTCGTCGATGTAATCCCCCAGCCCCACAACCCAGCCCCACGGCTTGAACATGAGCACGTACGAAATCTTGGGGAACCGCTCCGCCGTCTCCCCGCCGCCGGGCATCGGCTTGGTCCAGGAATAGCGCACGTAGCCGTCGGTGTGGTCCCGGGCCAGCGCGGCCATGGCTTGCATCAGGTTCTTGTCCGCCTTGGGGAACGTCTGCTCGCCGCCGGCAAACTCCACCTGCGAGGCATGGTTGTAGGTGGGATCATCCATGCGCTTGCCGTTGAAATCCGGCCGGATGGGATGCATGACCATGTTCGGAAAGGGTGCGGCGGTGTCCAGAATGAAAAAATAGTTGCCGTCTGCCAGCCGCAGACGCGCCACCTGGGCCTTGGCTTCAACCTGCATGGCGGCGGTGACATCATCCAGCCAGGCGCCGGCCCCGAACATCCAGCCCAGTTCCGGATCCAGCTTGACGAAGGAAATCTTGGGCAGCGGCTTTCCCGGCGCGCCGGGCTTGTCCCACATGTACCGGACCATGCCCTCGCCCTTGTCCTTGCAGACCTTGACCATCTCCTGAAACAGAACCACGCCGTTGGGGTCCTTGAGATTGGCGATGCTCTGGCCGTCCAGCGCCGGATTTGTGGGATGCATGATCATGACTGGGGTCAGATCATTAATCCAGATGTAATTGTCCCCATTGAACCGCGCGGCGCGCACCAGATCCTTGATGCCCTGCTGCAGCGCTTCCGGGGGCATGGTATCCTTGTGGGCCTCGTAAAACGCCCTGGCCTGCCCCGCCACCATGTCCACCACGCGCTTGAGCTCGCCGCGGGTGCGCTCCTGCAGGGCTTTCTCGTCCACGGAAAGGGAGTGGTAATACTCAATAATACTATAGGCCTGTTTTACATAGTTGCGCTGCTGTTCCTTGACAGTCCCCAGGAGCGACCCGGCCGTGGCGCGCTCGCGCAAGGCCGCATACTCGTTGAGTTCCACAATAAACGAGGTCATGATGCCGGCGCTCACCAGCACAATGACCGCAATGACCACCAGCGCGACTCTGACGCTGATCGAGATGTCCCCCAACTTTTTCATGCCAGCTCCTCAAGGCGTGATGTCGCCGGGCACAATCGCCGCGGCGGGTCCAGCACATGCCGCCGGGAAGCATCCCCGGCGGGCATCTCCCTCCATGCGCCACACCACACGCTGCCCCATGCTCCCCCGGCAACGCGGCATGTCCTGCAGGCCAGCTGAAAAAGGCCTGCCCGCACGTCTGCACGACCAGCATCGCGGCAACGCCTGCGCCCACACCCTTGCCTCCGGCACACCAAGCGGGCACACACAACCGCTCTCAAGAGACAACCAACCGTATTGAGTTGTAGCGAGAACAACGGAAAAAGCCAACCCTGTTCCAGGTTTTCTGCCGACGAGGATGGTCGCCAAATTTTTTTTGCAGAGGCCGCATTTTTTTGTTGACGAGTCGGGCTCTCGCGGGTAGAGACATTCTTCTTCGACGCGCCCGTAGCTCAGCCGGATAGAGCGCCGGACTACGAATCCGTAGGTCAGAGGTTCGAATCCTCTCGGGCGCACCAAAAGAAACAGGCACTTGGATGCAAATCCAGGTGCCTTTTTCTTTGCCACGAGCTCAGGAGTACAATGAGCTCCTAAGGGGTTCATTCCCTGTACTCTTTTCCGTTGGCTGATTTCCAAAGGCTGGTCATTTTCGGGCGGAGTACAGCCCGGCAGTCTAGGGCCTGTATATGGCCCTAGTATTGATGCCATCATATTTGACTAAAGGACATGCAACTCACAATGCATCCTGGCCTTGTCCCATCCGGCGAAAATCCATTTATCCCCACGCTGGGACCCGTCAAAGGTTTTCGCCATTGCTATGAGTCGTTCAATCATGCCCTCAACATCGTTGCGCTGAAAAACCATCACTCGCAACGCTGCACGAGCCTGGACCAACTTCAAAAAGTCTTCTATTATTTTTTCGTCATTTCCCCATTCTATCTCCATCACCAATGGAGTACTAACAAGCGCACCATCTTCATTTTGGACGCGCCAATGATGGTCATATAGCCACTCAGGGCCGTCTGCCTCGGCACACCGGCTCTTGCTGGCATAAACAAGCAAGCCCCGTTTCTTTCCAATGCCAGCCATGTGCTTGTGAATCGCATCTGTCCATTGACGATCGTATTCCCATTTTTCATCCTGCAGCAGGCGGGAAAGCTTGGAAGAGAAAAAATCCTGTATTGCCTCCACGTCAACCAACGAGCTTGAATTGGTCACAACGGCCTCTCCTTGTTACGGGCACTGCAAGTCTCACCTCATGATGAGATAAACAATCATCTGAGATTTTTAATGAGTCATTGCCGCCAATGATGCATCATTTCTTCCTCTCTTTGTTCGCCAACTCCTCAAGACTCCCGCGTTACCGCACCCTCTTGAGATCCCGGTGCGGCGGTTCGCCAAAGAGGCGCTTGTATTCCCGGTTGAACTGGGTCGGGCTTTCGTCGCCCACGGCCGGCCGGCGCTGGTGGCGTTTTCGCGCCTGCCCAGCATCAGCCGCTGCGCTTCGTACAGACGCAGGCGTTTGCGGAACTGCAAGGTCGTTGCGAAGGGAGAATCTTGTTTACAGAGGTTCTCCCCTTTCGCGCGTCCCTTCCACAACATTGAAAGTGACCTTGAATCAATATACATGTCGTTGTGAGGGGGGCCGGGAAGAACCTTTCGAGAGCAAGGCGCTCCCTCCGAAGACTCCTTTCCAGGACAACTTGCCCCTAAAACTTGACCCAGCCCCCGGCGGGGCCTTGTAGGAACACCGCTTTCGGTTTACCGCGATGAGCACGGGGCAGCGCGCCCTCTTTTCCATAGGTTACTGGAGGGAAAAGACGCTCTGCCTGGACGCGGCGCAGTGTGGCAACATATCCCGTGGACTCCCATTAATCCACTTGTAGCGATCCAACCAGGCAACACAGCCATGATATTCCTTTCCGGATTCCGCGTGGGCGAGCTGCTCTACCAGGGGCCCAAAAGTCAGGTATATCGCGCCCGCCGCGACCGCGACGGCCTGCCGGTGGTGCTCAAGATTCCGGCCACGCCTGAAATCTCCATCCGCGAGAATCTTCGGTTTCAGCACGAATACGACCTGCTCTCCTCCCTGCAGCTGTCCAGGGTAATCAAGGTCTACGATTTGCTGCAATACCGGACCAGCTTTGCCATTGTGGAAGAGGATTTCGGAGCCTGCGACCTGGCCCACCACATCGAAGGCCGCCGCCTCGCCCCGCGGGAATTTCTGGACATTGCCGTGCAGATGGCCGAGGCCCTGGCCCAGCTGCACGGGCAGCACATCATCCACAAAGATGTCCATCTGGCGAATTTCCTCATCCACCCCGAAACAGGCGTGCTCAAACTGACGGATTTTGGGCTGTCCTCCCTCATTGAAGACGAGGTGCAGGAGCCGGAAAACCCGAATCAAATCGAAGGCAACCTGTACTTCATCGCCCCCGAGCAGTCCGGGCGGATGAATCGGGGCATCGACAGCCGGTCCGATCTGTATTCCCTGGGTGTCTGCTTCTATAGAATGCTCACGGGGGAGCTGCCGTTCACCTCCCGGGACCCCATGGAGCTGCTGCACGCCCACATTGCCCGGCGGCCCGTGCGGCCCCACGAGCTGAACCCCGCCGTACCGGCGGCGCTTTCCGCCTTAACCATGCGCCTGCTGGAAAAAATGGCCGAGGACCGCTACCAAAGCGCCACCGGCCTGCTGCACGACCTGGAAACCATGCGCACGGCCTGTGCTTCGGGGGCAAGCCTGTTTGACATACGCCTGGGCCAGCGGGACGTGTCGTCCCAGTTCCAGGTCTCGCAAAAGCTCTACGGCAGGGAGCCAGAAGTGCGGCGGCTGCTGGATACCTTCGAGCGCGTGGCCGGAGGTGGTGCGGAACTGCTGCTTGTGGGGGGCTATTCCGGCATCGGCAAAACCGCGCTGGTGAACGAGGTGCACAAGGGTCTGACGCGGCAGCGGGGCCGCTTCATTTCTGGCAAGCACGACCAGTTTCAGCGCAGCATCCCGTTTTCCGCATTCATCCAGGCCTTTCGCCAGCTGAGCCACCAGATTTTGTCCGAACCGGAAGCCATGGTGACCGAGTGGCGCATGGCGTTGCTGGCTGCCCTGGGGCCCAACGCCCAGGTGATTCTGGATGTCATTCCCGAGATGGAGCACATCCTGGGGCCGCAACCGCCCGTCCCGGACCTGGGGCCGTCGGAGGCGCAGAACCGGTTCATTCTTTGCCTGCAACGGTTCATTGGCGTATTCGCCCGGCCAGAGCACCCCTTGGTCATTTTTCTTGATGACCTGCAATGGGCGGATGTGCCGTCGCTCCATTTATTGCAGAAACTGGTGGGCGGGACGGATGCGACGAACCTGCTGCTGCTGGGCGCCTACCGGGACAACGAGGTTTCCCCAGGGCACCCGCTGATGCTGGCTGCCCGCCGTCTGCATGAATCCGGTGTCACGGTACACACCGTGACCCTGACCCCCTTGGACTTTGCCGACCTGTGCCGGCTGGTGGCAGACACCCTGCACCGTCCGCCCCTGGAGGTGGAAGAGCTGACGTTGCTCATCAAGGAGAAGACCGGCGGCAACCCGTTTTTCGTTTCGCAAATGCTCAAGGAGCTGCACACGCGGGGGCTGTTCCAGCTGGATCCGGAATCCGGCGTCTGGGTGTGGGACATGGACGGCATCCGCGCCATGGGGCTCACCGACAACGTGGTGGATCTCATGGCCGGCAAAATAGGCCGCATGGCCCCGCAGACGCGGCAGGCGCTGCAGCTGGCTGCCTGCATCGGCAACCGGTTCACCTTGCCCATGCTGGCCGCCATTCACGAAAAATCGCAGGCGCACACCAGCGAGGCCCTTTGGGAGGCGCTGCAGGCAGGACTGCTCATCCCCTCAGGCGCCACCTTCCGCTTTCTGCACGACCGCGTGCAGCAGGCGGCCTATTCCCTCATCGCCCAGGAGGACATTGCCCCGCTGCACCTGCGCATCGGCCGCCTGCTTCTGCGCCATGTGGGGCACACGCAGCTTGATGACGCCATCTTCGATATTGTGGCGCATTTCAACGCAGCGCTGGATCTGGTTCTGGATCCTGAGGAACGGTTGCTGCTGCTGGATCTGAACATGCAGGCCGGGCGCAAGGCCAAGGCCTCCACCGCGTACGAGCCGGCGCTGCATCATTTTGAGGTGGCCGCCTCGCTGATGCCTGCAGACGGCTGGCGGACGCACGCCCGGACCATGCTGGACGTGGTGCGCGAAAAAGCCGACGTCTCCTACCTGCTTGGCGACTTCGCCCAGGCCGAAGCCCTGCTGGACCAGGCCCTGTTGCACACGGCCGACCGGTTCGACAAGGTGGAGGTCTACATCCAGAAGTTGATCCAGTCCAATCAGCTGGGCAAGTATAACGAGCTGATGGACATCGCCCGGGACGCCCTGGCCCTCTTTGGCGTCGATCTGCCCCAGGCCGATGATGCAGCCACCCTTGCGCGCTGTTTTGCGGCGCAGATGCAGGACTACACGGAGCTGCTCGCCGGACGGCCCATCGCCGAGCTGATCCACGTCCCGGACGTGAAAGATCGGGACCAGGACAGCATTATCCAGCTCATGGCCATTCTGACCGACGGCGCCTACATCGCCGTGCCGACGCTGTTTCCGCATCTGGTCATGGATGTGGTCACCCGGTCCATGCGACACGGCCACAATGCCTTGTCCGCCATTGGCTTTGCCTGGGCCACGGTGGTCATTGTGCAGCAGCAGCAAGACTACCGCAGCGCCTTTGCCCTGGGCACGCTCTCCATGCAGCTCATCGAGCGCTTTCCCAACCCCCGCATCCAGGCGCAAATCACCTTCCTGTATGCTGTGTGCGCCATGCATTGGTTCCTGCCCCTGGCCGACCAGATAGAAATGTACAAGCGCGCCTACCAGTACGGCCTTGAAAACGGCAACCTGGTGTTCGCCGGCTACGCCCGGACCATGATCCCCAAAACTGTCCTGGCGGCCTCCACCGTGGACAACGCCCTGGAAGAAAACGATATAAGTGTGGCCTTTTACGAGAAGCGCGGCTCGCCCTTCTACATGAGCGAACGGTTTTACAGCCTGTTCCTGCACAACCTGAAGGGTGAAGGCGCCGATCCTGTCTCGCTGAGCACGCCAGAGATTGACGAACACGCCTTCCTGACGCACTGGCAGCACCCCGACTCCCTGTTCGGCCATGGCTTGGCCTATTTCCTGACCTGCAAGCTCCAGCTGCTCTTCTACTTCGGAAAGACGGCCGAGGCCTGGCGGTTTGCAGAGGCCCACGCCAGTTGGATGCAGTATATCCCCATTCTGTACGAAACCACGGTGTTCAGCTTCTTTTGCGCCATGGCCGCGGCAGAGCTGCTGGAAACGACCTCAGGCACAAGCGCTGGCAAGGAAGGAGAAGCAGCCAGGAGCGAAGAACAGGACGAGGAACGGCCGCGCATGCGCGCCCGCTTTGCGGCCTCGCTGTCCGAATTCGCCGTCTGGGCAGAGAACTGCCCGGAAAATTTCGCCTGGCAGGAACGCCTGCTGCATGCCGAACAGGCCCGGCTGACCGGCCGGCCCCAGGACGCGCTGGAGCTGTATGCCCAGGCCGCAGAAGTTGCAACCCGGCATGGCCATCCCCAGGGCGTCGCCCTGGCCCGGGAGCGCGCGGCCCTCGTGCTGCGGCAGCGCGGAGACGCAGAAGCGGCCAGGGCCTTTTTTGAAGACGCAAGCTTCAACTATTACCAATGGGGCGCGCACGCCAAGGTGCTCATGCTGCGCCAGGAGATCGACACCTGCGCCACGCCGGGGGTGCATTCCCTCCTGGAGTCCCACACGCTGGACAACTCCCGGGAATCCAACGTCCACTACATCTCTCCTTCGCAACTCCTCGATATCGGCAGCATCCTCAAAGCCACCCAGGCCATTTCCAGCGAGATTCACCAGGATGCGCTGCTGCAGGTCATCATGACCAGCGTCATCGAAAACGCCGGCGCCGAGCATGGATTTCTCCTGCTGCCAAGCAGCTCGGAGGGGCAGGATTGGTCCGTGGCGGCCATGGCCACGGTGGAGGGACAGCAGCCCCTGGACAACAGCCCCCTTGCAGGCTCCACCCTGGTCAGCGAAGCCATTGCGCGATTCGTCATCCGCAGCCGGCAGGAAATCGTATTGCATGATGCGGGGCAGCACCCCACGTTTCAGCGGGACCCGCACGTGGTGCGCAAGCATGTGCGCTCCGTGCTGTGCATGCCACTGCTGAGTCAAAACCGGCTCAGCGGCGTGCTGTACCTGGAAAACAATCTCAATCCCGGCGTGTTTGCCATTGACCGGGCGCAAACCGTCAAGATGCTTGCGGCGCAGGCGGCCATCTCCATCGAGAATGCCAATCTTTACGCCCGTCTTGTCGCCAGCGAGCAACGCTACCGCAGCATCTTCGAAGACGCCAGCGACCTGATTTTCCTCACCACCATAGATGGCCGCGTGGTGGATGTGAACCCGGCCTGCCTGGGCATGCTCGGCTACACGCGAGAGGAACTGCTCTCCCTCACCATGGCGGATTTGTATGTCGATCCCCAGCAGCGCGTCCACTTTCAGCGCACCATCGAAGCAGTCGGGACGGTGCGGGGCTTTGAAGTCAAGCTGCGCCGCAAGGGCGGGGAACGCATCGAGGCCATCCTGGCGGCAAACCTGCGGCGGGACGCGCAGGGGCGCAGCATCGGCTACCAGGGCATTCTGCACGATGTGACCGCCACAAAGCAGGCGGAGCGCCTGCGGGAGGCCTACAGCCAAGACCTGGAACGCCAGGTGCAGGAGCGTACCCAGGAGCTTTCCGAAGCCAACGACAAGCTCCAGTGGCTGAGCGATCACGACGGCCTGACGGGTATTGCCAACCGGCGAAAGTTTGATGCGGCGCTCCATGCCGAATGGAACCGCGCCTTGCGCAGCGCGTCGCCCCTGACACTGGCCCTGGTGGATGTGGACAACTTCAAGGCCTACAACGATCACATGGGCCACCTGCGCGGCGACGACTGCCTGCGTCAGGTCGCCCAAACCCTCGCCGCCAGGGTCAGGCAGTCATGCGATCTCGCCGCCCGCTACGGCGGCGAGGAATTCGCCGTCCTCCTGCCCGGCCTCGGCGCGGCCTCAGCCCTCGCGGTGGCCAGCAAGCTGTGCGCCAGCATCATGGAACTGGGCATCCCCCACGGCAAAAGCCCCACGGCGGACGTGGTGACCGTGAGCATGGGCGTCGCCACCTGCTTCCCAACGCAAGCCCTTCATCCCGAGGCCCTGGTCCAGGCGGCCGACGCCAATCTGTATCAGGCCAAAAGGCAGGGAAGAAACCGGGCAATCGCTTCGTCTTTGGGAGTTGGCAAGTAGCGGCGCAAAACCGCTCCGAGGGTGTTGCCCTATAGACTGCCGCCGCTCCAGGCCCCTGTTTCCTGCGTCCCGGAAGAAACCGCCAGGGCCCTGCGTGATGCTGCGCGCTCGCTGCAGAAACAGATCGCGCCCAAACTTTTTCGCAGGAGACATCGCGAAAGGGGAGACTTTTTGCAAAAGGCTCTCCCCCTCTCACACTCTCCCCTTCCAAAATTTTGAGAGTGACCTTGAATCANAAGAACCTTTCTTCAGAAAGGTTTTCCCCCGAGAGTTCTTTTCAAAATTAAAATACGCTAATGCACGCTGTCTTTGAGTTCGCCGATCCAGTCGGCGAGTTTGCCTTCCACCAGGGCCCGGTATTCGGCCAGCCTGGCAGGGCTTTCGGCCTCGAAGCGCAGCACCAGGGAGGGCTGGGTATTGGAGGCGCGCATGAGGGCCCAGCCGTCGGGGAAGGTCAGACGCACGCCGTCCACGTCGTTCACGTCGTAGCCCTGGGCCTTGAAGTAAGTTTTGGCCTGCTCCACCACGGCAAACTTGCGATCATCGGCACAGTCCACGCGTAGTTCGGGGGTATTGGCCGTGCGAGGCCAGTCGGCCAGAACACGGGAGAGGGGCAGCCCCTGGCGCTTGTTGGCCGCCACAATCTGGGCAATGCGCAGGGCGCTGTAAATGCCGTCGTCAAAGCCGAAGTAGCGGTCGGCAAAGAACATATGCCCGCTCATTTCGCCGGCCAGTCTGGCGCCGGTCTCGGCCATCTTGGCCTTGATCATGGAATGCCCGGTGATCCACATCAGGGGCTCACCGCCATGGGCTGCGATATCCTTATAGAGAAGATGGGAGCATTTGACCTCGCCAATGACCATGGCCCCGGGGAAATCCCGAAGCATGTCACGGGCGTAAATGGCCAGGAGCTGATCGCCGTACATGAGGGCGCCGGTCTCATCCACCACGCCCAGGCGGTCGGCATCGCCATCCAGGCCGGCCCCGAAGTCCGCGCCGGTCTCCACCACTGCGGCTTTCAGATCGCCGATGTATTTTTCGATGACCGGGTCCGGGTGATGGTTGGGAAATCGGCCGTCGGGTTCGCAGTACAGGGGGACGACGGTGCAGCCGATGCGCTCCAGCAGTTCCTTGCAGATCAGCCCGCCAGCGCCATTGCCGCCATCCACCACCACTTTCACATCCAGGGGTTCGGGGACCTGGGCGGCCAGATGGTCCAGATACATCGGGACGATATTATGCTGCGAGATGACGCCGCGGCCAGCCGGAAACTCGCCGGCCGCCATGAGGGCGAACAGGGCGTCAATTTCTGCGGTGTGGATGGTGGACTCGCCGCACCAGACCTTGAAGCCGTTGTATTCCGGCGGGTTGTGCGAGGCGGTGATCATCACGCCTGCTTTTTTGCCCAGGTGCTTGCAGGCAAAATAAAACACCGGCGTGGGGACCATGCCCAGGCAGATCACGTCCAGCCCGGCGGCGGCCAGGCCGGCGGCCAGGCGCTGCTGGTATTCCGGCGAGCTCAGCCGGCAGTCGTGCCCCACGACGGCAGACGTCTGCCCATGCCGAAGAAAATACGCGCCACAGGCCCGGCCCAGGGTTTCCACCCAGTCGCCGTCCATGTCCTTGTCCACCACTCCGCGCAGATCGTAGGCGCGGAAGACCGATTTCGAGATGGGCTTCATGCTCGCTCCAGGCAAATGAGGTGCAGTCGATTGCGCGCTGAGGGCTACCGCAAAGCCGGGGCGGATGCAATGGGGAACAGCAAAGAGATACAAAGCTTTTTCCGAGGGAATTGCCTTCTCCAGACACTTCGGCCGGCGCTCCCCCGCCCATGTGGAGGAACGCCGGCCGAACGACTGAAAAACCAGAGGGAAATATCCCCCTGACCAGGCTTTCTCTTTTTCGCTGCCTACGCCGTGGCAGCCTCGTAGCCGGCCACGAGTTCGTCCATAAGCTCCTGGACATGCAGCAGCTTGTCCACCCGCCAGGCATTGGCCCCGGCAAAACGAAGGGCGGTGTCGTCCATGCCGCGCTGGGCCTGCTTGAGGGCCAACGCGATGCAGTACGGGCTCTTGGTGGGATCGCAGCTCTTGAGGCAATGGTACGGGCAGTTGAACGGCTTTTTCTCGCCGCGCAGGGCGCCTTCCACAAAGGGGTTGCGCAGGGCGCGGCCGGGCAGGCCCACGGGACTGTCCACGATGACCATGTCCGTGGCGGTGGCGTCCACAAACGCCTGTTTGAAATTGATGTGCGCATCGCACTCATGGGTGGCCACAAACCGGGTGCCCAGTTGCACGCCGGATGCGCCAAGATCCATGATGGCCCGGATGTCCGCCCCGGTGTAGATGCCACCGGCAGCGATGACGGGAATGTCACGTCCGGCCTTCTGCACAAAGGGTTTAAGGGCCTCGATGGTCTCCGTTACCAACTGCTCCAGGCGCATGGCGGGATCGTCCAGTTCCTCGCGCTTGAAGCCCAGATGCCCGCCAGCCAGGGGCCCTTCCACCACCACGGCATCGGGCAGGCAGCTGCATTTGGACTGCCAGCTGCGAGCAATGAGCGCGGCGGCCCGGCCCGAGGAAACAATGGGCGCCAGCTTGGTGGTGGAACCCTCCGTCACGTATTTGGGCAAGGAAAGGGGCAGACCGGCCCCGGAGAGGATGATGTCGGCATTTTCAGCCGTGGCCGTGGCGATAAGTTCGGGCGAGTTGGTGAGCACGGTCATGATGTTCACGCCAATAAGGCCGCCCTGGGCGTTGGCCTTGGCCTGCCGAATTTCCCTGGCCAGGGCCCTGGAGTTGGCTTCCACCCAGTTGGTGCGGAAATCCGGCTCATCCATGCCAATGCCGGGCGTGGCGATGACGCCAATGCCGCCTGCCCGGGCAACAGCCGAAGCCAGCCCGGAAAGGGAAATGCCGATGCCCATGCCGCCCTGGATGATGGGCAGCCGGGCGGTCACGTTGCCGATATGCAGCGGAGGAATCGCCATGTCCTGTCTGGTTCCTTGAAAGTTCTGCCATGCGTGGAGACTGTCTTGCATGGCGGTCCCTGGCGAGGCAACGGGCTGGAACCATTCGAGATTACAAACTCTCTCTCGCAGTGTCTCTCCAGGCCATCGCGCGTCAGTGCAGCACCAAAGCCGTGGGGAAAAACGCTGCCGGGCAGGCGCAGGGAGTTCCGGTTCGGTCTTGGTTGGGTTGTGATACATCATTTCGTAACAAACTGCAAAGGCAGAATGAAGGGTGCATTGGAGCTTTTGCTTGCCATCACGCAAGAAACCTCCTATGAATCCCTGTTCCCTACTTCACACATCCCGGACTTGAGGGGTGTCGTGCCGTGCACGACCCAAGTACCTGCGCGCGCCGCAGGGCTGCCGGGATGGAGGCCAACCCCCACCGAAAGGAGAAAATCCATGGCCTACGTAACGATGAAGCAGATGCTGGAAACCGGCGTGCACTTTGGTCACCAGACCCGCCGCTGGAATCCCAAGATGCGGCCCTACATCTTTGGCGCCCGCAATGGCATCCACATTATCGACCTGCAGCAGACCGTCAAGCTCTTTCAGACTGCCCACGACGCCATTGCCAACACTGCTGCCAGCGGCGCCAAGGTGCTCTTCATCGGCACCAAGCGTCAGGCCCAGGAAATCGTCAAGGCTGAAGCCGAGCGCTGCGGCATGCACTTCGTGGTGGATCGCTGGATGGGCGGCACCCTGACCAACTACAGCACCATCCGCCAGTCCGTGGATCGCCTGAAGAAGCTGGAAGCCGCCTTCGAAGACGGCACCATCCGCCGCTTCCATAAAAAGGAAGTGCTGCGTTTCCAGCGCGAAGTGGAAAAGCTGAACCTGGTGCTTGGCGGCATCAAAGATATGGAAGGCCTGCCCCAGCTGGCGTTCATCATCGATCCCAAGCGTGAAGAAATCGCCGTGCAGGAATGCAAGAAGCTGGGCATTCCCATCGTGGCTGTGACTGACACGAACTGCGATCCGGACAACATCGACTACATCATCCCCGGCAACGACGACGCCATCCGCGCCATCAAGCTCTTTGTGGGCGCCATGGCCGACGCCGTGCTGGAAGGGCTGGCCAGCCGCAAGGAAGAAGCCCCGGCCAAGGGCAAGGGAGCGGACGGCAAATCCGCATCCAAGGCGGAAGCCTCGGCCAAGGATGGCGATGAGGGCGGTTCGGACGCCTAGTGTTATGATATCCCTGGAAACAAGGCGATGTTTCCATCGCCTTGTTTCTGGGAAGACCGTCCGCCGGGATGCATGCATTTCGGTGGACTCTATGGAGCCTGCGGCTCCGGGGCCGCCCTCACGGCAGCCCTGTGTGTTGTGTTTTCATGCACACGTGAGTTGAGGACGCAACACTCGTTCCGCCCTTGCGACGTCCCGAAACCATACGTATCAGAATCTGACCGAAGACCAAGGAGTGCACGCACATGGCTGCAATCAGCGCCACGCAGGTCAAAGAACTGCGTGAAAAAACCGGCGCCGGCATGATGGACTGCAAAAAGGCTCTGGCCGAATGCGAAGGCGACGAGCAGAAAGCCACCGAATGGCTGCGCGCCAAGGGCCTGGCCAAGGCTGCCAAGAAGGCCGGCCGCGCCACGGGCGAGGGGCTGGTCGGCTTTGCCGCCAAGGACGGCGCTGCCGCCCTGGTGGAACTGATGTGCGAAACCGACTTCGTGGCCCGTAACGAGAGCTTCCAGGCCCTGGCCGCCAAGCTGGCGGAAACCGTGGCCACCGCAGCTCCGGCCTGCGCCGCAGGGCATGAACTCGTCCACACCGCGTCTGAGGAATGCTTCCTCAACGTCCTGGTGGACGGCCGCCCCGTGCAGGAACTGGTGAACGACGCCATCAGCGTGCTGGGCGAAAACATGCAGGTGGGCCGTCTGGCGCGCCTGGCTCCCGCCTCCACCGGCGGCATCGGCGCGTACATCCACGCCAACGGCAAGATCGGCGTGCTGGTGGAAGTGCTGTGCACCAAGGCCGAGACTGTCGCCACGGACGCCTTCAAGGTCCTGGGCAAGGATTTGGCCATGCAGGTCGCCGCGGCCAACCCCGTGTGCACCACTGCCGATCAGGTGCCCGCCGAACTGATGGAGCGCGAACGCGCTTTCTGCCGCGAGCAGACCCTGAAGGAAGGCAAGCCCGAAAACATCGTCGAAAAGATCGTCGAGGGCCGCATGCAGAAATTCTTCAAGGAAATCTGCCTGCTGGAACAGCCCTTCATCAAGGACGACAAGAAGTCCATCAAGCAGTTGCTGGCCGAAGCCGGCAAGGCCATGGGCGATACCCTGACCCTGGGCTGCTTCGTGCGTCTGGCCCTGGGTGAAGGCGCCTCCGAATAGGCCCTTCCCGACGTCTCCCCCACGGCGGGGGCCGGCTTGCTCCAGCCCCCGCCGTGTTGCCTGTTTTGTTTCCTGTTTTACGCGTTTGCGCCCCTTTCACTCGCAACGGGAGCGACCCCACATGAGCGGCCTTGCCTACAATCGCGTCCTGCTCAAGCTCTCCGGCGAAGCCCTTGCCGGACCCCTGGACTTCGGCATCGACCCCGACACCGTCAACGGCTTTGCCCGCGAAATTGCGGAAATCGTCGGCCTGGGCTGTCAGGTGGCCCTGGTGGTGGGTGGCGGGAATATCTTCCGCGGCATGGCAGCCTCCGAGCAGGGCATGGATCGCGCCAGCGCGGACTACATGGGCATGCTGGCCACGGCCATGAACGCCCTGGCCGTGCAGGATTCCCTGGAAAAAATCGGCCTGGAGACGCGCGTGCTCTCGGCCATCACCATGCGCGAAGTGGCCGAGCCATACATCCGCCGCCGCGCCGTGCGGCACCTGGAGAAGGGCCGCGTGGTCATCTTCGCCGCCGGCACGGGCAATCCTTTCTTCACCACAGACACCGCCGCCGCCCTGCGGGCCATCGAAGTGAAGTGCGACGCCATCCTCAAGGCCACCAAGGTGGACGGCGTCTACGACAAGGACCCCAAAAAATTCAGCGACGCCGTGAGATTCGACCGCCTGACCCACCTGGAGGCCCTGCGCCGCCGTCTGGGCGTCATGGACTCCACGGCCCTCTCCCTGGCTATGGACAATGCGCTGCCCATCGTCGTATTCAACCTCTTTGCCCCGGGCAACATCAAACGGGTGGTCCTGGGCGAACCGGTCGGCACCCTGGTCCAAGGAGGCGAATAACATGCAGAATATTATTGCGGATGCCAAGGATCGCATGGCCAAGGCCGTGTCGAACCTGGAAAAGGAATTCTCCAAACTGCGCACCGGTCGCGCGTCCACGTCCCTGGTGGAAGATCTGAAGGTGGACTACTACGGCACCCCCACGCCCATCGCCCAGGTGGCGTCCGTGGCTGTGCCGGACAGCCGCACCATCACCATCCAGCCTTGGGATCGCAACGCATTCTCGGACATCGAAAAGGCCATCCAGAAGTCCGATCTGGGCCTGAACCCCGTCAACGACGGCAAGATGCTGCGCATCATCATCCCGCCCCTGACGGAAGAACGCCGCAAAGATCTGGTGAAGGTGGCCAAGAAGTACACCGAGGAAGCCAAGGTCGCCGCTCGCAACGTCCGCCGCGACGCCAACGATGCCCTGAAGAAGCTCAAGGACGTCTCTGAGGATGAAGTCCACAAGGCCCAGGAACAGGTGCAAAAGCTCACCGACGACACCGTGGCCAAGCTGGACCAGACCCTGCAGAAAAAAGACAAGGAAATCATGGAGCTGTAGTCCTGACTTCCGAGCTTCGCCACGCCGGCGCACCGGCGCACATCGCCATCATTATGGACGGCAACGGCCGTTGGGCCCAGGGCCGGGGACTCTCCCGCAGCCATGGGCACACGGCCGGTGCCGAGGCGGCCATCCGCATGGTCACGGCGTGCGCCCATCGCGGCGTGCGCCATTTGACGCTCTACACCTTTTCCACGGAGAACTGGTCGCGTCCCAAAGAGGAAGTGGGCCACCTCTTCGACCTGCTGGCCCGCCTGCTCACGCGGGAACTGCCCGTCTTTCTGGCCAACAACGTCCGCCTGCGGATCCTGGGCGAATGGAGCGAGCTGCCCTTTGCCTCCCGCCAGGTGCTCAAGCTGGTGCTGGCCAAAACTGCCCACAATACCGGCCTGACCCTCAACCTGGCCCTGAACTACTCCGGCCGGGGCGAGATTCTGCGCGCCTGCCGCCGGCTCATCGAAGCCGGCCTGGCCTCCGACGACGTAACCGAAGACCGCTTTGCCCAGGAACTCTACACCGCCGGGCAGCCCGATCCCGATCTCATCATCCGCACCTCGGGCGAACTGCGGCTCTCCAACTATCTGTTGTTCCAGGCAGCCTACAGCGAATTTTACTTCACGGACAAGCACTGGCCCGATTTCGACGAGGCCGAGCTGGACGCCGCCATCGCCAGCTACCTTGCCCGGCAACGACGCTTTGGCCGCACCGGCGAGCAGGCCGAGCCCGCACCCCTTGCTCAAGGAGACTGACGCCATGGCCCTTGCTGGACGATTCGGCGCGCACGGCGCACGACTGGCCACGGGCACGGCCCTTGGCGTGGTGGCTGCAAGCTGTCTGGCCCTTGGCGGCTGGCCGCTCTTTGTCCTGGCGCTGCTGGCCGGCCTGGCCGCAGCCTGGGAATTTCTGAGCCTGACCCACACCTCCCTGCCCGGCCGCATCATCACCCTGGCCGCCCTGACCGGCGGCATGGCGGCAGTGCAGCTCGGCCAACCCGCGGTGGCCGTGGCCGTGCTGGGACTCACCTGGTGGCTGGGCAGCCTGGGCTTTCTGCTGCGCAGCGGCTCGCCGGCCAAGAGGGACTCTGCCAGTGGGGACGCTGCCGGCTGGCTGATCTGGCAGACGCCGGCCTCGACCCTGCTGTACATCGCCGCGCCCCTGTGCATCGCCCTGAGCTGGACACCCTGGCAGAACGCCCTGGTGCTGGCCGGCACCATCGCCTCGGATGTGGGCGCCTATTACGCCGGACACCTCATCGGCGGTCCCAAGCTCTGGCCCGCAGTGAGCCCCAAGAAGACCTGGGCCGGCAGCCTGGGCGGTTTGGCCGCCACCCTGGCCCTTACCGCAGGCGCGGGGCAGATCTGGGGGGTCCAACTTGTGGGACTGGACCCTGGCGTCTCTTTCCCCCTGTGGACCTGGCTGGCGCTGGGGGCCACCATCTCCGTGGCCGCGCAGCTGGGGGATCTGTTCGAATCCGCCCTCAAGCGCCACGCCGGGGTGAAGGATTCCGGCACGCTGTTGCCCGGCCATGGCGGCGTGCTGGACCGTATCGACGGGCTCCTGGCCGCCGCACCGGCCGCCGGCCTGTTTGTGTTTGTGTGGAACATGCTGTAATCGACCACAATGGCCTGCATCGACTACATTTCCCGCTTGCCAGAGCCCGGCGAGCTGCCCTTCCCGCGCAGTCTGGTGCTGCTGGGGGCCACGGGCAGCATCGGCACCAGCGCCCTGGCGGTCATCGAGGCGCATCCTGATAAATTCCGGATCCTTGGTCTGGCTGGTGCGCGCAATGTGCAGCGGCTGGCCCAGCAGGCAGCGCGACACCGGCCGCCGTATCTGGCCGTGCTGGACGACGCGCACGCCGCCGCCCTCATCCCCCTGCTGCCCGCCGGGTATGCGCCGGAACTCCTCATCGGCCCCGCGGGCTATGCGGCCATGGCGGCCCTGCCCCAGGCCCAGGTGGTGCTTTCGGCCATGGTGGGCGCGGCGGGGCTGGAATCCACCCTGGCCGCCGTGCAGGCTGGCAAGGTGGTGGCCCTGGCCAACAAGGAAAGCCTGGTGCTGGCCGGGGATCTCATCCGCGCCGCGGCCCGGACCTCGGGCGCGGTCATCCTGCCTGTGGATTCCGAGCACAACGCCCTGTTCCAGGCCATGGCCGGACACAACGGCCACGCCCTGCGCCGGCTCATCCTCACGGCCTCGGGCGGCCCGTTCCGGGAGAAGGATCGCGCGTTTCTGGAAGCCGTCACCCCTGCCCAGGCCCTCAGGCATCCCAACTGGAGCATGGGCGCAAAAATTTCCATTGATTCTGCAACGTTGATGAACAAGGGCCTGGAGGTCATCGAGGCCTGCCACCTCTACGGCCTGCCTGTGGAGATGGTGGACGTGCTGGTGCACCCGCAGAGCATCGTCCATTCCCTGGCCGAATTCGAGGACGGCTCCCAGCTGGCCCACCTGGGGCCGCCGGACATGCGCATCGCCATTGCCTATTGTCTGGCCCATCCCGAACGCCTGGCCCTGGACATCCCTTCCTTGTCCCTGGCTTCCCTGGGCAGCTTGACTTTTGCCAGCCCGGATGTAGAAAAATTCCCATGCTTGCAACTGGCCATACACGCGGCGGCGACCATGGCGGACTGCGGTCCGCAGGGAGGCAACGGCGCCTGCGTGGTGCTCAACGCCGCCAACGAGGTCGCTGTGGACGCCTTTTTGGCCGGACGCTGCACGTTTCTGGAAATCGCACGTCTGGTGGAAGATGCCGTGCAGTCCTGGCGGCAAAGCGGCCCCTTTGGGGCCCTGGATCTCCAGACCACCCTGACCCTGGATGCCGACGCCAGAGCCCTGGCCCTGCGGCGCCTCGACTTGCTGCCAGCCGGTCTGCCGACCGGCATGCCTGAGTGAAGATATTCGCATGGACGTTTCTACACTGCTCAATTCCACTGTGGCCATCGTCGTCACCCTCGGGGTGCTCATTGCGTTCCACGAGTTCGGGCACTTCCTGGTGGCCAAGCTCCTGGGCATGGGGGTGAAGACGTTTTCCGTGGGCTTCGGCCCCAAACTGCTGGGCTTCCGCTACGGCCGCACCGCCTACAAACTGGCCCTCATTCCCCTGGGCGGGTACGTGGCCCTGGTGGGCGAGGACGACCGCGGCGAGCTGGTGGAAGGCTTTACCGAGCGCGAGCACTTCCATTCCCGCCCGCCGTGGCAGCGGCTGCTGGTAGTCTTTGGCGGGCCGTTCTTCAACTATCTGCTGGCCCTCCTCCTGTTCTGGGGCCTGTTCTTCATGCTGGGCGAGATGCGGCTGTTGCCCGTGTTCAAGAACGTCCGGCCGGACACCCCCGCCGCCGCGGCCGGGTTTGCCCCGGGCGACAGGGTCCTGGCCATCGACGGCGAATCCATCACCTACTGGAAGGACATGGAGCGGCGCATCCAGGCCAGCCAGGGCCAACCCCTGCGCTTCACCGTGGATCGCACCGCCGGCGAGACCGAACTGACGGTACAGCCGCAACCGGTGATGGATCTGGATGTCCTGGGCGAGCAGAAGCAGTACTGGCGCATTGGCGTGGAATCGGATCCCGAGCAGTTCACGCCCGTGTCCCTGGGGCTGGTGGAGGCTGCCGTCTCCAGCTGGAAGCGCTGCTGGTTCATCGTGGAAAACTCGGTGCGCGGCATCGGGCTGCTTATCCAGGGCCGCGTGCCCTTCAATCAGGTGAGCGGACCCATCGGCATTGCCCAGATGGTGCACGAGACGGCCAAGGTGGGCGCGGTGGCCGTGGTCAGCTTCATGTGCTTCTTCTCCATCAACCTGGCCATCTTCAACCTGCTGCCCATCCCGGTGCTGGACGGCGGGCACATCCTGTTCTTTCTGGTGGAATGGGTCCGGGGCAAGCCGGTGAATCCGCGGCTGCAGGAATGGACCACCAAGTTCGGCCTGGGGCTGCTCCTCACCATCATGGTCCTGGCCCTGTACAACGACATCACCCGCAAGGGCACCCCTCTGGATGTGGCCCAGCAGGAGATGGAAGCGCGCCTCAACGCCACCCGCAACAGCACCAACAGCGCGCTGCAGGTCGGGGGCAACGCCACGCCGTGAGGCCGCTGCTCGTCATCAACTGCGCTGAGACGCGGCTGCAGCTGGCCCTGGGCCTGCACGACGGCGACGGGCCGCAGGTGTGGGCCTTCCAGGAGTGGATGGCCCCCGGCAGGGCCAACCCCCTGCTGGCCCCTGGCGTGCAGGGCATGCTGGCTGCCTGTTCCCTGCGGCCGCAGGATCTGGCCGGCATTGCCTGCGTCGTCGGGCCGGGCAGCTTTACCGGCGTGCGCATGAGCCTGGCCTTTGCCGAGGGCCTGCGTCTGGCGGCCGGCGTGCCTCTGGCCGGCCTGGCCTACCCTGCCCTGCTGGCCCGGGCCGCCCGGCAACGGCTGGACGCGCCCGCAACGCCGCTGCTTGTGCTCACCCATGCCCGCAAAGGGTTGTGTTACGTGCAACGGTTCCATGCCGGCGACGCCTCGGCCATTGATATCCTGCCCACGCTGGACGCACTGGACGCCATGGAGGACACTGCCTGCCACGTGCTCGGCAGCGCCCTGCGGCAGGCTCCGGCAGCAGTGCAGGACGTGTTGCAGCAGCACCCCCGCTGCCGGCTGCTGCCGACGTATTTTGATCACCCCGACGGCGAGAGCCTGCTTGTGGCGGCGGCCGAGGCCGACTACGCCCATGCGCCCCTAGTTCCGCTGTATCTGCGTCCCAGCGATGCGGAAGCGAATCTGGAATCCATCGCCCTGGCCAAAGGCATGGACCCTGCCGTGGCCCGGCGCGCGCTGACCGACCTCATGTCATCCTGACTCCCGGACTGCCCCTTCGTTCAACCGAAACCGTCCACTGCACCCGCACAGGGCGGCTGCAGTGGACGGTTTCGCGTCGCGCGATGCGGATGACGGCGTGGCGGATCAGGTCGTCTTGGAAATCTTCTCGTACAGCCGGGTGCCTGCCAGACGCTTGGCTGCGGCGGGGGGGGCGGTGTCATCATCAGATTTTGGTCCAGTCACGCCCAGGGGGGGCACAATGCCCAAACGGCCTGCTCCCGGACGCTGCGGTTCTCCCTGACCGGACGCCGGCGAGGGGGAGGCGGCATTTTTTTCCGGGCTGGCGCCGCCGCGGCCCTTTTGCAGCCAGAAGGATGCGGAAAGCAGCGCGCCCTGATCCGGGGCGGCTGCCGGTGGCTTGGTTCCGCCGCCTCCCATGGCCCCCGGCGTTGCTGCCGGCGAAGAAGGCACCGAGGCCGCCATGGCCGGCGCATTTGCCGGCGGGGCCACATTGCCTTTGATGACTTCCTGATACGCCGACCGCAGGCCAGACAGGATGGTCACCACCTCTTCCACCATGGCCACATCCATATTGATGTTGGCCTGCAGCAATCGCTTCTGGCAAAAGAAGTACAGCCGGTGCAGGTTACCGGCAATATCGCCACCCTTGTTCATGTTCAGGCTGCATTCCAGCTCCGAGATGATGTCCAGGGCCTTGGAGATGAGAATGCCCTTCTGGGCATAATCCCGCTCCTTGATCTTCTCCTGAGCCTGCCGCAGGAACTTGATGGCGCCTTCGTACAGCATCAGCAGGATCTCACCCTGGGACGTGGTGCCCACGGATGTCTGGAGGTAGGCGGTTGCAGCTTTTTGCATGCAATACTCCTGCACGGCGCCGTGTCCGTGCGTTCTCGGTTAGGACGAAGACAGCTGCGAAATCTGGCTTTCCATGGAGGTGCTGAGGTTCTCGTACTCGCCCAGCAGGGCCTCCAGACGGCTGAATTTGAGCCGCATGTTCGTTTCCATGAGCGCCAGCCGCTGCTCTTCGTAATCTATTTTCTTGTCGATGCTTTTGATGATGTCCGTGTAGTTGTCTTCCAGAATGTTCAGGGCGCCGGTTTCGCCGTTGGTGATGTCCTTGAGGACCGCGGCCATTTCCCCGGACTTGCCTTGCTTGAGCCGCACCACGCCCTTGCCGGTGGAATCTGCCGGGAAGTCGTTGATGTTGATGACCATGCCTCGGGAGTTACCCTCCATGGAGGTGATGGTGCCCTTCTCATTGTCCACGTTGGCGGCCTTGCCGTCAATGACCGCGCCGGTAATGACGCCGCCGCTCACGGTGTAGGAGACATCATAGACCCCGGCCTTGGTGACGCCGGTAACGCCGGAGTAGTAACTGAAGTTGCCGGTGTCCACCCGCTCGCCGCCAATGTTGGTGGCGGCAAAGAGCTCGGCCACGGCATTGGGCTCCTGGCGCAGCACATCGTCAAGAATTTCGGCGTCGATGACCAACAGGCCCTGGGTCAGGGACCCCTCATTCGCGTCTGTCATGATGCCAATCTGGGAAAGCGAGGAAATTTTATCGCCCGTTGCCGGCGGGCCGGCGTTGTAGCGCAAAAAGCCGTTGCCAATCTCGGCGGTCACCTGCTTGAGCTGGCTGTCCACGAGCTGCACGGCGTAGTTGCCGGTCATCACCGAGCCCTGCTCCAGGTTCTCGTCAAACTTTGTCAGCGTCTTTACCAAGGAGCGGACCGTATTGACGTTGTCCACAAAGGACTGGATATTTTCCTTCACGGAATCGTAGTCCGTTTCCACACTGATGGTCACGGCAGCAGGCGGGTTGGACCCCAGGCTCTTCAGGTTGAAGGTCAGGCCCTGCACCACATCGGTAAGCGTATTGGAATTGGATTCGATCCAGGCGTCCGATGCGGAGGGCCAGCCATCCACCTTGACCTGTGCGTTGCGCGCCGCCTGGGTGATGGAGAAGTCCGAGGCATCGTTGAACGCGGCATTGGACATGGTGGTCGCGCTGGCATTGAAGGAAAGCGATGCATTGCTGCCCAGGTCCAGCCCGCGCATCTGCAGGTAGTATTGCGAGCCGTCGGTGATGATGGACGCACGCACGCCGGCGTTGGCGGGGTCGGAGTTGATGGCGCTGACCATTTGCTCCAGGGTGGCGCCCGCCCCCACGGTGACCGAGTAATCATTCCCCTTGTACGAATAGGCGAACGTCTGCGCCGAGGTGCTGGTGTTCACCTTGGTGGTCTTGCTGGCCAGCCCGTTTGCATTGGTGATGACGGCGTTGGCGGCAAGCTGATTGACCACAATGGAATGCGATCCCGATTCGGCCGTGGCATCCGCGCTGGCCGTCAGCACGGAAGAATCGCTGGAAGCCACGCCCTTTGTCAGGAATTCGGTCATGGAATCCATGGTTTCGAGGGTGGACTTCAGATTGAGCATGGCGGTGTTGATTTCGTTCAGCGCCTCAATCTTGGTTTCCCATTCCGTCTTCCAGGCCTCCATCTGCTTCTTGTGGTAGGACTCCACCTCAATCAGCTTGGTGACCATGGATTCGAAGTCCGTCCCGGACCCCAGCCCCGTGAACGTAATGGATCCGACATTCACATCTGTAGACATATGCTCGTCCCGTGTGGTCATAGTTTCCTGGACATGGCAATCGGGAGGGCACTTGCAATCAAAGTGCCAAGGCCGGACCAGGGGGCAGGGTCCCTGGTCCGGCACATGGCGGGCAACACGTTGTCAGAGAGCGGGCGTCATGGACGCCAGGGGCGTTAACCGCCGATGAGCTGCATGGCCATCCTGGGCAGGGAGTTGGCCTGGGAGAGCATGGCGACGGCAGACTGGGTCAGAATCTGCTGGCGGACGAACTCCGTCATTTCCAGGGAGACATCCACGTCGCTGATGCGCGATTCGGCGGACTGCAGGTTTTCACTCTGGATTTCCAGGTTGGTGATGGTGTTCTGCAGGCGGTTCTGCAGCGCGCCCAGGTTGGCGCGGATGATGTCCTTGGAGACAATGGCCGTGCGCAGGGCCACCAGGGCCTTCTGGGCGGAATCCTGCGTGGAGATGGAGAATCCGTTCACCCCGGCGGCAGCCTGGTTGCCCACGCCCAGAGAGGACGCGGTGGCCGAGCTGATCTGGACGTAGTAGTAGTCTTCCGCGCTGTCGTTGGCCGTGCCGAAATGGACCTTCAGCCTGCCCGTGGAAACCAGGCCGGTGCCGTCGTGGCTGGTGCTGGAGAGGTTGCCGTTGAGCAGGTAAATACCGTTGAAGTCCGTGGCGTTGGCGATTCGGGTGATTTCCGAGGCCATGGCCTGGTATTCGGAATCGATGATCAGGCGCTGGTCGGAGGTGTAGGTGCCGGTGGCGGCCTGTTCCGCCAGTTCCTTCATGCGGATGAGCTTTTCGTCGATGACGCCCAGGGCCCCGTCCGCAGTCTGGATCAGGGAGATGGCGTCGTTGGCGTTGCGCACACCCTGGTTCAGGGCGGCGATGTCCGAGCGCATGATCTCGCGGATGGCGAGACCAGCGGCGTCATCGGCGGCAGAGTTCACCCGAAGGCCGGAAGAAAGGCGTTGAACAGAAGTGCCGAGCTGGCCGTAATGGTTGCCCAGGGTCCGGGCCGCATTGGCGGCCATCATATTGTGGTTGATAACCAGAGACATGGCGTTTCCTCCTTGAAGTTGCACAGGCGTCCTTGCCTGCGATGGCCGAATCCGTGGCCATATGGACCGCACTTGCCGTCATGCCTGGAGGAATCCTTTCCTCCGTGCCCCCGGTGACATCCCGAGGGGGTGGCGTGATGGTTTCGCCGTGCAGTTACCCGTCTTCTCGTCTGGTCCGGGCAAAAGTTTAGGGCCAAAAAACGGGGTCCGGACAATTTCCAGGCTCCCCCCCGCGACAACAAAATATGCCGGCAAGGCGGAGCGTGCACGCTCCTCCCTGCCGGCATCATGTTCAAGCAATCAATGCAACGGCGATTGTGACGTCCCCGAAATAAGACGATGTTTCCATCATCTTATTTCGGGGAGGACCGTCCGNGGCTCCGGGGCCGCCTTGCAGGCGGCCCAGTGTTGCGTCTTCCATATATGGACATGTTTTGAGGACGCAACACTATACGCTACGCCGGGTCAGGATCCCCCTCCATCCCCCGCTGGCCAGCCAGCTCTTCGGGGCTCAGGGTGCAGCACATGGGCGTGCCACAGTGGGGGCAGAAGGCGCATTCATCCATGGGCGCGGCCTTGCTGCAGGCAGCGCACACATGGGGCGCCGGTTCCAGCTCCACCAGCAGCTCGCCTTCCTTCACGGGGATCATCCGCTTGTCGTCGGAGTACTGGGCGGACTTGAGCACCCGCTTCACCCGGCCATCCACCGGGGAGAGCACGGCCTTTTCCTGCTTCATGATGGAGATGTTGAACAGCTCCTCGCCCTTCTGGACCATGTCTCCAGGGGAGATGTACATGACCCAGAGGTCGCCGTTGGAAGGCGCGCCCACGTGGTACGGGTTGCGGGGATCAGCCATGGGCACGCGCGTGGCGCCGCCGCGCAGGGGTTCCACCACCTGCACTTCGTGGGCCATCACTTCCGAGTCCAGCACATAGCGCACAATGCTCTTGCCCTCCGGCCCGGGCCGGGAAATGGTCAGCAGATGCATGTTGTGCGGCATGCCGTTGGAGTCCTGGAAGTTCATGTCCTCCCCAGGGTCCAGCCCTTCGAACCAGACGTGCAGGGGCAGCTGGTTGGGATCGCCATACTGATGCTGAAACTCCATGGTCTTCAAGGCGTCACCGGGATGGTTGAGGTACATGACCACCTCTTCCTCCGTGGGCGCGCGCTTGAGCAGCTCGGCCAGCTTGGCTTCCTCGGCGGCCATGTCCACATCGTCCAGGCACTCCAGGGGGGAGCGCTCGGTGCGGTTTTCCAGGGCCTTCTTGTAGTCCGGGCCAAAGGCGGATTCATACACCCATTCCGGCGGGAATCCCAGGGGCAGGCGGCCGTACTGGCCCAGGAGCAGATTGCGGAAGGCGTCGTTGGAATCCTGGTACAGCATGCAGGCCGTGCGGCGGAACTCCGGATTGCTGGTCAGCTGCGGATCCTTGACCACGGTATCCAGCACTTCCAGCAGGTACTGCACCTCGCTCTCCCCGCCGCGCTTGAAGGCCTGGGTCACGGCCTGGAAGGCGGTGTTCCAGGTGATCTGCGAACCGGGCGTCACGTCGTGGTAGCGCACGATGCGCCGCGTGCCGGCCAGGAACTTGAGCATGTACGGCACGAGCTTGATGTAGCCCTGCTTCATGGCTCCTTCCTGGGAGGACGAGATGGCCCCGCCAGGCATGCCGTGCTCCACCACATCGTGGTCCACGCCCTGGAAGTACGGCGCGGTGTAGCGGTCGTAATAGGGCATGATCTGCTTGAGGACGAAGTTCGTCGTGCGGATCATTTCCTTGTTGAGCTTGAGCGGCAGTCCCAGCTCTTCCTCAATGTACGCGGCGGTGGACTGCACATCGCCCTGGCCGTACCAGCGCACGGACGCGCCGATGGCCGTATCCACGATGTGCGCCCCGGCCTTGGCGGCCGCGCCCACGGCAGGCACGAAGAGCCCGTCCGTGAAGTGGCGGTGGGCATGCAGCACCAGATGCGGCCATGTCTTGCGCAGGGCGGTGACCAGCTCGGTCATGAACCGCGGCGGGCACACGCCGGCCATGTCTTTCAGGCCCAGGATGATGCGCTTGGAGACAGCCTCCTTGCTCGCGCCGGCCACAGCCGCGCACACGCGCAGGATCTCCTCGGTCACGGCCAGGTAATGCGGCACATCGAAGCCCGGCGCCCAGGACAGGGACAAGGACGGCTCGAACACCACTTCCTTGTTGCCCAGGGCCACCTCGGCAAAGGGCCGCATGTTTTCGATGTGGTTCAGGAAGTCGAAACAGCGGATAACGTCGTAATGCTCGCAGATCATCTCGCCGGTGCGGCGCATCAGGTTCTTCGGCTGCGGCTTGTACCCCAGCACGTTGGTGGACCGGATGAGGATCATCTTGTTGGTTTTGGGCGCAAAGCCGTTCCAGGCCGCGGCCTCGGTGAACGGGTACGTCATGTTCGCCAGCATGGCCACGTGGAAATGCGCGCCGCCGCCGTTCTCCAGGGCAAAGAAGCCGCAGTTGTCCAGGTAAGGACCCATGAGGGCATCCTCGGCCAGACGGAAGCGGTTGCCGGAGTTTGACTGGGTGATGTCCCGGGCGGTGGTGTCGGCAAAATGCACATAGCCGGAGTCGCGCACCATATCCACCAGGGCCTGGCCGTCGCGACGGGGATAGGCCGGCTTGTACGCCTTCTGATCAATGGCCGGCAGCACCGGCTCGAAGGCGGTCATGCGCGGGGTTTCCCGGGTACGGTACTTGCCCAGCTGCACATGGGTGTTCCAGCCCTTGGCGGAAATTTCCGCCGCCAGACGGGAAAGGCGGGTGGATTCGGATTCCACGTCCGTGTACTGCATCAGCTCCGGATGGCGGGCGATGAAGTTGGTGTCCAGATCCGCGGTGCGGAAGTCGTGGCACTTGAGGATCTGGCGGTAGAAGGGAATGGTGGTCTTGATGCCGCCCACCACGTACTCGCCCAGGGCGCGATCCATGATGGCGATAACCTTCTCCCAGCTCTTGCCATACCCGATGAGCAGGCTGCCGGCGGAATCGTACTGCGCCGGGAACTCGTAGCCCGCCGCAATGCAGGAATCCAGCCGCACCCCGGGGCCGCCCGTGGAGATGTACCGGCTGATGACGCCGCAGCTGGGGTTGAACCCGTTTTTGGGGTCCTCGCAGTTGATGCGCACCTGCATGGCGTGCTGCAGGGGGATGGTGTTTTCCTGGGTAAAGCGCAGCTGGCCGCCAAACGCAATGGCGATCTGCTCTTCCACCAAATCCACGCCGTAGCGGCATTCGGTGATGCCATGCTCCACCTGCAGGCGGGTGTTGACCTCAATAAGATAGGCCTCGCCGTCCTGCCCCACCAGAAACTCCACCGTGGCCAGGGAGTAGTAATCCACCGCGCGCACCAGGCGGCGGGCGTATTCCTTAAGCGCCCAGCGCAATTCCGACGTCATGCCGGACCAGGGCGAAGGGGTGATTTCAATCAGTTTTTGATGGTTGCGCTGCACGGAGCAATCACGTTCGTCAAAAGCGAATACATTTCCATATTTATCTGCCACCACCTGAATTTCGATGTGGCGGACGTTATCCATATATTTTTCCACAAACAGCCGCGGGTTGCCAAAGGATGCTTTGGCCATGGCCGAGGCTTTTTCAAAGGCGTTTTCCAGCTCTTCCATATTGGAGACCTTGGAAATGCCGCGGCCGCCGCCGCCGCCCTCGGCCTTGAGCATCACCGGAAAACCGATTTCCAGGGCAATGCGCCGGGCTTCGGGGATGTCCACGGCGCCATCGGAGCCGGGAACAACGGGAATATTCAGTGACTTTGCAATCTTGCGCGCCTCAACCTTGTTGCCCAGGCGGCGCATGGATTCTGCGCAGGAACCGATGAAAATGATGCCGGCTTCCTCGCACTTGGCGGGAAAGCTGTCGTCTTCCGAGGCAAAGCCCCAGCCGGGGTGGATGCCGATAATGCCCCGGGCCTTGGCCTTGCGGATGACGAGATCAATGTCCAGATAGGCCCGCGGATCCTCACCCAGGAGCACCAGCTCGCGGGCGCCGGCCGTCACCGGGGCGGTTTTGTCGATGTCTGTGGCTGTCAGGACGGGAATGGCGTTGAACTGTTCCTTGATGGAGCGCAGGATGCGCCGGGCGGGAATACCGCGGTTGGCCACCAGAATGGGCTTGCCGCGAACCTCTTCCAGGACGTCCTCAAAGCTTTTGCCCGTGCCCCTGGAAGCCGAGCGCAGCCCGAGACCGTTGATCTGCTGTTCGTTGTCAATCATGATGAGCGATCCAACCGGAAGGTAGAAGTGGAAAGAAGGCGAACGGCCGCCGCGCTGAAGGATGCAACACGACCATCCACGAGCCCCTGGAGGCTGCCGTCAACCCCCACGCCTACAACAGTTGCGACCAGTTTGTCAAAAAGCCTGCCATCCGTGGTCTGGGCGTCCTGCAGGGCCACGGCCTGCCCCAGCCAGGCCAACCGGCGCTCCGCCATCTGGCACAGCTCTTCCGGTGCAAACAAGTTCAAGGTGTTGCAGATGGATATGAGGCGCGGCAGGCAGGTCAGCCAGAAGAGCACCGGGCCGGTTTTCCAGCCCAGGGCAGCGGCTTCCACGGCGTATCCCTCGCGAAGATCCTTCGGCGAAGGCGCCCAGCCCAGGTTCACCCCCATGCCCACAACCATTGCCCCGCCTCGCTCCTCCACCAACAATCCGGCGATCTTTCTCCCCTGCCACAGAACATCATTCGGCCATTTGAGCTGCACATCGACGCCCAGCTGTCCCAGAGTCTCGGCCACGGCCAGCCCGGCGGCCAGAAAGGCCAGCGGTCCGCCCAGAATGCCGGCATTGGGCCAGCGGATCACCACATGCAGATTCTCCGGCGGCGAGCTCCACGGCCGGCGCACCTGCCCACGGCCGGCCCATTGTGTCACGGCCAGGATGCTGGAATACTCCGGGGCATCCCAGGTGGCGAACAGCCGCCAGGCCACATCCAGGCCGGAGGAGCACGGCCCGGCCAGCACCACCGGCGGCAGGGCGGCATCTCCCGGCGAAACCGGCCCCCGGCTGGCATGGTCCCAGGGGTACGGCGCTTCGGCCCACGGCCCCAGGGCGGCCAGTTCCTCCCCCCAGCGGCCCCATCCGGCCTCAACAGCCCGCGCCGGGGTGATGGATTCCGCCAGGCCCTGTGCGCCGGCCGCCCAGCACCAGACCGAGGGTCTTGCGCCGTGGCGCGTCCCGTGGCAATGAGTCTGCATCCACTTCCATCCTTTTTTCTTCACCGCTGCGTCTTCACAACATCGTGCAAATCTATCTGGTGGGCGGGGCCCTGCGAAACATGCTCCTGGGCATCCCGGAACACGACCGCGACTTCACCTGGTTCGGGGACGAAGCCGCCCTCACGGCCTTGTTGCCCGAGGCGCGGCGCGTGGGCAAGTGCTTCCCCATTTTCCTACACCACGGGCGGGAATACGCGCCGGGCCGCGGGCCGGACATCCAGGCCGATCTGGCCGCCCGCGATCTGACCATCAACGCCATCGCCCTGGCCCTGCACGGCGAACACGCCGGCCGCCTGCATCTGCATCCGCTGGCCGCCCACGACCTGCGTCACGGCTGGCTCAGGCCGGCCTCGGCCACCGCGTTGCTGGACGATCCCCTGCGCGTGTTCCGCCTGGCCCGGTTTGCTGCCCAGCTGCCGGACTTCCGCCTGCACTTCTCGGCCCTGGCCGCCATGAAGGAGGTGGCCCGCAAGGGCCTGCTGGACGGGCTGGATGCCGAGCGTGTGGGCGCGGAGGTGCTCAAGGCCATGGCCGCCCCCAGGCCGGGCCGGTTCCTGGAAGTGCTGGACCTGGGCGACTGCCTGGCCCCCTGGCTTGCCCCCCTGGACCGCGCCGCCGTCATCCCGGCCGGGCCGGCGGCCTATCACGGGGCCAATAGCGTCCTGACCCATACCGTCAATGTCATGAACGGGGTGCAGGCTGCCGGCGGCGACGCCCTGGCCGTATGGCTGGCCCTGTGCCACGATCTGGGCAAATGCGTCTCCCCGGTGCTGCGTCTGCCCCGGCATCACAGCCACGAGATCCACGGCGCGCCCCTGGCCCGGGCGCTGGCCGAACGGCTGCGGCTTTCCACCCGGCACCTCAAGGCGGCGGAATCGGCCTCCCTGCACCACATGAAACTCGGCGGCTACGCCCAACTGCGCCCCGGCACCCGCGTGGATCTGCTCATCGCCCTGCATCCCTTGCGCCTGCTGGACCCCATGCTGCTCCTGGCCCAGGCCGACCGCGCCCAGGTGGGTCTGGGCGACAGTTATGCCGACGCCATGCACCGCATCCGCGAGGACATGCGCCGCGTGCTTGCCGTGCAGTTGCCTGCCTCCCTGCGCAACAAGGGGCCCCTCTCCGGCCGCAAGCTCCGGGAGCTGCGCTGCCTGGCCATTGCCCGTGCGGAGTGAACCGACAGGGCATTTGTGAAAAAGACGGTTCACAACCGACGCGAAAATCTCTATCATATACCTTCCGTGAAACCTTGCGCCTCCCGGGCGCGCCGGCCATGCCAGAACCACCTTCCGGAGGAGCCCATGCGGCTGCTGACCCGTTCCGATTTCGATGGCCTCATCTGCGCCGTGCTGCTCAAGGAAGCCGGCATCATGGACAGCTGGAAATTCGTCCACCCCAAGGACGTGCAAGACGGCAAGGTGGACATCACCAAGGACGATATCCTGGCCAATGTCCCCTTCCATCCCGATGCCGGCATGTGGTTCGACCACCACACCAGCGAACACGAACGACTGCCCGAGGGCGCCAACTTCCAGGGACGTTCCGAGGCCCTGCCCAGCTGCGCCCGCGTGATCTGGGAATACTACGGCGGCCACGCCACCTTCCCGCCTGCGCTTGATGAAATGCTGACGCAGGTGGACCGCGTGGACTCCGGCCAGCTCACCAAGGACGATATCCTCACCCCCTCCGGCTGGGTGCTCCTGGGCTTTTTGATGGATCCCCGCACTGGCCTGGGCCGCTATCGGGACTATACCATCTCCAACTATGCCCTCATGGAAAAACTCATCGAGCTGTGCCGGCACATGCCCGTGGAGGAGATCCTGCAGGACCCGGACGTCAAGGAACGCGTGGACCGCTATTACGCCCATGCGGAAAAATTCAGGCAGATGCTCCTGGACCATGCCGTGCAGGAAGGCAACGTGCTGGTGCTGGACCTGCGGGACCAGGACGAAATCTACGTGGGCAACCGGTTCACGCTGTATAGCCTGTTCCCCACGGCCAACGTCTCCGTGCAGATTATCTGGGGCCTCAAGCAGCAGAACACCGTCTTCACCGTGGGCTATTCCATCCTCAATCGCTCCTGCGCCAAGGATGTCGGCAGCCTGATGCTCAAGTACGGCGGCGGCGGCCACAAGGCCGTGGGCACCTGCCAGGTGCCCAACGACCAGGCCCCCCGCGTGCGCCAGGAACTGGTGACCGCCCTGCAGGACATCTGCCCAACCCCTTAAAGGAACTCAAGAACACCCCATGCGCCTGTACAACACCCTCACCCGCAGCAAAGAGCCGTTCACCCCTGCCGAACCTGGAAAGGTCCGGCTGTACGTCTGCGGCATCACGGCCTACGACCTCTGCCACGTGGGCCATGCCCGCTCGGCCGTGGTCTTCGACGTGCTCGTGCGCGCCCTGACCGCCCAGGGGCTGGATGTGATCTTTGCCCGCAACTTCACCGACGTGGACGACAAGATCATCAACCGCGCCAACGAGCTCGGCGAGGACCCCAACGCCCTGGCCCAGCGCTACATCCAGGCCTTCTACGAAGACATGGACGCCCTCAACGTCCGCCGGGCCACCCTGGAGCCCAAGGCCACGGAACACATCGACGAAATGATCCAGCTCTGTCAGGATCTCATCGCCAAAAACGCCGCGTACGCCACCCCCGGCGGCGACGTGTATTTCCGCGTGCGCGCCTATCAGGCCTATGGCGAGCTCTCCGGCCGCAACATCGAGGAACTGGAAGCCGGCGCGCGCGTGGCCCCGGGCGAGGAAAAGGAAGACCCCCTGGACTTTGCCCTCTGGAAGGCCGCCAAGCCCGGCGAGCCTTCCTGGTCCAGCCCCTGGGGACCAGGCCGGCCCGGCTGGCACACCGAGTGCTCGGCCATGAGCGAGAAATACTTCACCCTGCCCCTGGACATCCACGGCGGCGGGCAGGACCTCATCTTCCCGCACCACGAAAACGAGATGGCCCAGACCGGCGCCTCCCGCGGGCAGGCCCTGGCCCGGTTCTGGATGCACAACGGCTTCGTACAGATCGATTCGGAAAAGATGTCCAAGTCCCTGGGCAACTTCAAGACCATCCGGGACATCATTGCCCAGTACCTGCCCGAGACCCTGCGCTTTTTCCTCATCACCAAGCATTACCGCAGCCCCATCGACTTCACCACCCAGGCCATGGAGGAGGCGGAAAAGAATCTCATCCGCATTTATACCGCCATGCAGGCTGTGGAAGAAGCCCTGGCCAACCAGAAGTGGAACAAGACGTCCCTGCCCGACGACGTGCTGCGGGAATTTGCGGACATCAAAACCCTCTTCGACGAGGCCATGGCCGACGACATGAACACCGCCGCAGCCCTGGGCCATGTGTTCGGTCTGGTGCGGCTGGTGAATCGCGTGCTGGAAGACAAGGGCCTGCGCAAGAGCGAACAGGGCAAGGCCTTCTTTGAGGAGACTCAGGACGCCCTGGCCGCCTGGGGTGAGATCCTGGGCGTGTTCCAGCAGCCGGCCGCCGCCTTCCTGCAGCAGATGCGCGACGTGCGCGTGCGCCGGGCAGGCATCGATCCTGCCCGGGTGGAAGCCCTGCTGCTGCAGCGGCAGGAGGCCAAAAAGGCCAAGGACTTCGCCGCCGCAGACGCCGTGCGCGAGGAGCTGACCGCCATGGGCGTGGACGTGCGCGACACCCCCCAAGGCCCGGCCTGGGACGTGCACTAAGGCAACGTCTCTTTGAAACCAAGGACGTTGCGAGAGGGGAAACCTTTTTGCAAAAGGTTCTCCCCTCTCGCGCTCNTTCGGGGGAAGAACCTTTCTCTAGAAAGGCTTTCCCCCGAGAGTTTTTTCAAAAACAACGTGCACTAACCCGCCATACACAGCCGAACCAGCCATGAATGTCCTGCGCACCCTCCTCTTCACCGGCCTGCTGGCCGTGCTCATCTGCTCCCTGGCCCTGTGCCCTGGCTGGGCGCCCAGGGCCGAGGCCTTCCTGGGCCTGGGAGAGTTCGGCATCAAGGATGAAAAGGAACTGGGGGACAAGTTCAACGTCCTGGTGCGCTCGCGGCTGCCGCTCATCGAAGATCCGGAAGTCACAACGTATGTGGGAGACCTGATCGGCAAGCTCAAGGCCGCCATGCCCCCGCAGCCCTTCGAGATCACCCACGGCGTCATCAATCACAGCGCCCTGAACGCCTTTGCCGCGCCGGCGGGGTACGTGTTCGTCTATTCCGGCCTGCTGCTGAACATGGAAAACGAATCCGAGGTGGCCGGGGTCATGGCGCACGAGCTGGCCCACGTCTCGCAACGCCACATCGCCCGACGCATCGAGGCCATGGGCGCCACCTCCCTGCTGTCCCTGCTGGGCATCCTGGCCGGGGTGTTCATCGGCGGCAGACAGGGCCAGGGCATGGTGATGGGCTCCGCCGCCGCCCAGCAGGCAGCCCTGCTCTCCTACAGCCGGGACAACGAACAGGAAGCCGACCAGGTGGGCCTGGGATATCTCATCAATGCCGGCTACCCGCCCCAGGGGTTGCACAGGGCGTTTGAAATCCTCCAGAAGAATCAATGGCTGGGCGGCTCTGGCAGCTCCATGCCCACATATTTGTCCAGCCACCCCGGCCTGTCGGAACGCATCGGCTACGTCTCCCAGAACATTGAGCGCCTGCCGGCCAATGTCCGCGCCCGCAAGGACGACAACACCCGCTTCCGCCGCATCCAGACCCTCACCCGCGCCCGATACACGGACCCCAAGGTGGCCATCACCTACTTCCAGCGGCAGGAATCGACAGAGCCTTGCCTGGACGCCCTGGGCCGCGGCATCGTCCTCACGCGGATGAACCGCTTCAACGATGCCGAAGCCGCCTTCCACGACGGCCTGCGCTGCAGCGGGGACGACCCGCTCTTCCTGCGCGAATACGCCCGGCTCAAGTTCCAGCAGGGCGACTTCCAGGCCGCCACGTCCCTGCTGCAGCGGGCCCTGGCCAAAAACCGCGACGACCTCATGGCCCATTTCTTCCTGGGCCGCATCCTGGGCGATACCGGCCACATCGATCAGGCCATGGACTCCTTCAAACGCATCCTGCGCCAGTTGCCCGAGGATCCGGAAGTCCATGAGGCCTACGGCCGCGCCCTGGGCCAGGCCGGCAGGTATTTCGACGCCCACATGCACCTTGCCTGGGCGGCCTTTTATCTGCAAAATGAGTCCCGGACGGAATTTCACGCCAAGAAAGCCGAGGAACTGGCCAAGGCTCCCGAGCAGAAGCGGGAGCTGGAACGATTCAAGCAAAAGCAGAAGGAGCGCAAAGAGCTCCTCAGGCCTTCGTTGTTCTGACGCATCCCCCACACCACCACGCTATTTTCATCAGGAATCGATCATGAGCCATCTGCTGAAGCGGCTGCCCAAGGGCGCCGATCTGCTGGACGCATTGACCGCCGTCTGCAAGGAACACAACATCACCCGCGGCTCGGTGCAGGTCATCGGCGCGCTGGAAAAGGCCATGCTCGGCTTCTACCTGCAGGACGAGCAGCGCTACATCAACCACGCCGTGGACGAGAACGTGGAAATCCTCATCGGCGTGGGCAACGTCTCCATCAAGGACGGCGAACCTTTCATCCACCTGCACCTGACCCTGAGCCGCCACGATGGCAGCTGCCTGGGCGGGCATGCCGTGGCCGGCTGCCCCATCTTCGCCGCCGAGGCCTGCATCCTGCAACTGGAAGGCGACCCCCTGGTGCGCGGCCTGGACGAGGCCACCGGCCTGTATCTCTGGACAAAATCATAACGGAATTCACTTCTATGGATGCCTGCTGGACCCTGCCCGCCGCCCGGCTCTGCCTGCGGCAGGGGGACATCACCACCGCGCCCGTGGACGCCATCGTCAACGCTGCCAATGCCGGACTGCGCGGCGGCGGCGGCGTTGATGGCGCCATCCACACGGCTGCCGGCTGGGAGCCCCTGCAGCAGGCCTGTCAGGAAATCATCCGCCAGCGGGGCCCCCTGCATGCAGGCGAGGCGGCCATCACCCCCGGCTTCGCGCTGCCGGCCAGATGGATCATCCATACTGTCGGCCCCATCTGGCGGGGCGGAAAGCAAGGCGAGGCCGCGGCGTTGCGCGCCTGCTATCTGGAAAGCCTGCGCCTGGCCCGCACGCACGGCGCGCGCAGGGTGGCCTTTCCGGCCGTGAGCTGCGGCGTATACGGCTATCCCGTGGACGAGGCCGCCGCCGTGGCCCTGGCCGCCCTGACCGAGGGCCTGCAGGAGGCCCCCGGCGTGGACGAGGCGGCCATGTGGCTGTATGCCGACGCCGCCCTGCAGACCTGGACCCGCGTCGCCACGCGGCTTTTTGGAGCACCATCCGCATGAACAACACCACCGATTCATCCTTCCCCTTCCTGCGCGGCACCACGGTGCTGGCCGTCAAGGACACTACCGGCGTGGCCATGGCCGGCGACGGGCAGGTGACCCTGGGCCAGAGCATCGCCATCAAGCACACGGCCCGCAAGGTGCGGCGGCTGTACAAGGATCGGGTGCTGGCCGGGTTCGCCGGCGCCACGGCAGACGCCTTCACCCTCTTCGAGCGCTTCGAGGCCAAGCTGGAGGAATTTTCCGGACAAATCGTCCGCGCCAGCGTGGAACTGGCCAAGGACTGGCGCAAGGACAAGTACCTGCGCCGCCTGGAAGCCATGCTTCTGGTGGCGGACGCCTCCTCCATCCTGATGCTCTCGGGCACCGGGGACGTCATCGAGCCCGACGACGGCATTGCCGCCATCGGCTCCGGCGCGCCCTATGCCCTGGCCGCGGCCCGTGCCCTGACCCGCCACGCGCACCTGCCCTGCGACAAGACCGCCATGGAATCCATGCGCATTGCCGCGGAACTGTGCGTCTTCACCAACGATTCCATCGTGCTGGAAACCCTGGCCGTGCTGCCGCCCTCCAAATGAACGCCGCCCCGGCCATGACGGCGCACACCGTGCACCCGGGCTGCAAGGTGAATCTGTTCCTGGAGATCCGCTGCCGTCGGCCCGACGGCTACCATGAACTCGCCACCCTGTTCTGGCCCCTGGCCCACCCCACGGACACGCTGACCGTGACGCCGGGCGCGCCCGGCAGCGGTCTGCGCTTCTCCTGTTCCGATCCTGCCCTGGCCGGCCCGGAAAATCTGGTGGCCAGGGCATATGCCGCCTTTGTCCAGGCGGCGGAACAGTCCATGGATGTGGCGGCGCACCTGGAAAAGCGCATCCCCGTGGGTGCCGGCCTGGGCGGCGGCAGCGCAGACGCCGCGGCCATGCTCCTGGTGCTCAATCAATTGGCTGGCGCGAACGCCTTGCCGGCATCGCGCCTGGCCTCCCTGGCTGCCGCCCTGGGCGCGGACGTGCCCTTTTTTTTGCAGGGAGGCCGGCCCTGCCTGGCAGAGGGCATTGGGGAACGCCTGACCCCTGTGGATATTGACCTTTCTGAATTCATGCTGGTGCTGTGCAGCCCGGCCATCCCCGTGTCCACGGCCTGGGCGTACGCAACATGGGACAGTGAGCACGGCAAAATGCCCGGCGGCGGCAATCCGGCCTTGACAAGCCCATTCGGCACGCGTAAAGACGTCATTTTCACTGACGCTGTGGTGCTCTTTAATAGCTTTGAGCCTGTGGTGCTGCCCCGTGAGCCCCGGTTGACTCTCCTTAAGGATCTGGCCTATAGGGCTGGCGCTGCGGGAGTGCTGCTCTCCGGCAGTGGGTCAAGCGTATTTGCGTTGTTCCGCAACTCGGAACTGGCCGGGAGCTTTGCCCGGCAGGCCGAGGCCCTGGCCTGGATCGGTCCGGGGCGGGTGTTCAGCAGCCACATGTGATGCAGGGGTGTCGCCAAGCTGGCAAGGCAACGGGTTTTGGTCCCGTCATTCGAGGGTTCGAATCCTTCCGCCCCTGCCATTTTTTTTCGTCCGGGAGCAGCACGGCCGGAGCACCATGTTCCGCCGTGCAGCTCCTGGACTCTTGCGCCCTGACGCGGGCTTGGCCCGGTCCGGACGCATTCCAAACTGATTGCGCGCCATGCGCAAGCGGGCGCACAGCGGCCGCCGGTCCAGCGGGACTGGTGCAAGCGTAGAACCGTCATGAGCCGAGATCTGCAGATAGTCACGGGCACCGCCAACCCCGAGCTGGCGTATGCGATTTGCGATCACCTTGGCTGCCGGCTGACCCCGGCGGTGACCGAGACCTTCAGCGACGGCGAAATCCGCGTGGAGATCAAGGACAACGTGCGCGGCAACGACGTCTTTGTCGTGCAGCCCACGTGTGCGCCGGTCAACTTCCACCTGATGCAGCTGTGCCTGATTCTGGACGCCCTCAAGCGCGCCAGCGCCGGCCGGGTCACTGCGGTGGTCCCCTACTACGGCTACGCCCGGCAGGACCGCAAGGTCGTCCCCCGTGCGCCCATCAGCGCCAAGCTGGTCTCTGACTTTTTGACTGTGGCCGGCATGCACCGGCTCATCACCATCGACCTGCACGCCGGGCAAATCCAGGGGTTCTTCGACCTTCCCGTGGACAACCTCTACGCGCTGCCAGTATTCCTGGAATACATGCGCGGCCTGGAGGGCGACATCGTCTGCGTGTCCCCCGATGCCGGCGGCACCGAACGCGCCCGCTCCTACGCCAAGCGCATGGGCGCCAGCCTGGCCATCATCGACAAGCGTCGCGATGAACCCAACAAAGCCAAGGCCATGAACGTCATCGGTGACGTGAAAGGCAAGCGCGCCGTGGTGCTGGACGACATGATCGACACCGCCGGCACCATTGTGGCCGCCGCCGACGTGCTCCTGGCTGCGGGGGCCGAAGAAGTGATCGCCTGCGCCACCCATCCTGTGTTGTCCGGTCCGGCCATCGAACGGCTGCAGCAGTCCAAATTCTCCAAGATCCTGGTGACCAACACCATCCCCCTTGGTGAAAAGAAGGAGGCCTGCCCCAAGATCGAGGTCATGTCCGTGGCCGGTCTGTTGGCCAAGGCCATCCACAATATTCATACCGAATCCTCGGTGAGCGTCCTGTTCGTCTGAACGCGCCGCCGGTGCATGTGAAGGAGCACATTGATCATGGCTGAGCAAATCACTCTCGCTGCCATTCGGCGCGACTCTGCCGGCAAGGGCCCCAATCGTCGTCTGCGCGTGGCTGGCGAATTTCCCGCCATTTACTACACCGCGTCCGGCGAAAACATCGCCCTGACCATCGACGCCCTCGCCTTCGAGAAGGCCTACCGTCAGGTGGGCACCAGCAAACTCTTCTCCCTGGTGATTGACGGCGAGGAAGGCCGGCCCTCCCTGGTGTGGAAGGTGCAGAAGCACCCCTTCAAGCGTCAGGTGGTGCATCTGGACCTCTATGGCGTGGACTTCGACAAGAAGGTCACCCTCAATGTCCCCCTGCGCCAGGTGGGCGAAGCCCCCGGCCTCAAGCTGGGCGGCATGATGGAAACCTTCCACGACACCATCATCATCACCTGCCTGCCTGGTGACATCCCGGCCTGCGTGGACCTGGACGTGAGCAACATGCAGGTGGGCGATGCGCTTACCGTCAAGGACGTGGTCCTGCCCGAGGCGGTGCAAGCCGTGTACAAGCAGAACTATGCCCTGCTGAGCGTGGTGGCCACCCGCAAGGCGGTTCCTGGCCCCGGCGGCAAGGAATAGTCCTCCGCTTCCCTGCAGCATTGACCAACCCCGGCTGGAGGCGGCCTGCCTCTGGCCGGGGTTTCTCGCGGCCTGCCCCCGCGCCCTGCTGCCAGAATCATCCCGGAGCCCAATGCCATGGCAGACGTGTTTGCCGGCCTTGTGGCCGGCCTGGGCAACCCGGGTCGGCAGTATGAAGGCACGCGGCACAATTTCGGATTTCTCGTGCTGGACGAAGTGCTGCGCCGCCTGGACGCCGCGCGCGACTGGCAGGTGCGCCTGCAGCAGGACAAACCCGGCAAGTTCCAGCTCTGGCGGCTCGACGGCCCCGGCCTTCGCTGGCTGGCCATCAAGCCCCTGGCATTCATGAATCTTTCTGGTGAAGCCGTGGGACAGACCGCCCGGTACTATCGCATCGATCCGGAAGATGTCCTGGTTATGCACGATGAACTGGACCTGCCCCTGGGCCGCATGAAACTCAAGTTCGGCGGCGGGGCTGCCGGACACAACGGCATCCGGTCCGTCATCAGCCACCTGGGGGGCGAAGACTTCCACCGCCTGCGCCTGGGCGTGGGCCGGCCTGCCCCCGGTGAAACACGCGACTACGTGCTTACCGGGTTTGCACCCCAGGAACGCCCCGTGCTGGAAACCGTGCTGGAAGAAGCAGCCACAGGCGTGCTGCAGTTTCTTGCCGGCGAACGCAAAGGGGCGCAGGAGCGGGTGAATCGCTTCCGCCCAGCCCAGTCCTGACACGCCAGGACAGTAGAAAAACACTTGCGGCGCGATGGCCTGCGGACCATGGACGATGCGCCAATTTTACGATATGATTCTTTTCTCGTACGACCGGTGACGTCCCGCGTGGCGACGTGTCGACCGAGTGAAAATTCACCGGCAAGAGGTGCTCGTGTTCGCAGTGGAAGAACTGGTGGTCTATCCCGCGCAGGGCGTTGGCAGGGTTGATCGCATCGAAACGAAAGAAGTCGGCGGCGCTTCGGCCGAATTTTACATCGTGCGGATTCTCTCCAACAATGTCACCCTGATGGTTCCCGTGCGCAACGCCGGCGCTGTGGGCTTGCGCTCCGTATGCTCCGCCGACGAAGGGGAAGCCATTGTCGAATCCCTGAAGGATCGCTCCACCTTCACCGGGTATTCCGGGCAGAACTGGAACCGCCGGTACCGGGAATATTCCGAAAAACTCAAGAGCGGCAACCTGGCAGACGTGGCCTATGTGCTCAAGGAACTGTTGCTCATCGGGCGGGACAAGGAACTCTCCTTCGGCGAACGCCGGCTCCTGGAACAGGCCATGGGCCTCTTGACCATGGAACTCTCCTACGCCCTGGGCCAGGATCAGGAACACATTCGCACGTCCATTGAGACTCTGTTCCAGGACGTGCTCAAACCACCGGCAGACAAGGCCGCAGAAAAGGCGACAGACAAAGCCGCCGAAGGCAAGGAATAGCGCCCCCTCGCCCTTGCCAGAGGTGCCGCGCGCCAGGAACAGCCTGGGTTTTTCGCCAAACGCTTCGGAATTGGGCCGAAATCTCCGCCAGGGCCCCTTGCCATTACCCGCAGGTTGCGGTATTGAAAAGGTGCTCATGGCGTTGCGCCTGCCCACTGCGGCGAGGCACTCCCTGCCCTCTCCTTGGTCTGACACCACCGTCTCCTGAACGCATATCGCCCCAGGCGATTTTGCATTGATATCTTTCCGCATCAGTCTGACGGTTGATTGTTGCATCATCCTTGCATTGCGCAAGAATGCGGTGTGCACCAACGCATGAGTGTACCCCAAACAACAACTTGAGAGCGATTTTCGATTCAACATTTCACCCGGCATGGAATGTTGCACCCGACTCTTTGCCCCTTGCATTGCGGCGAATGATCCTGTACAGCATTCCGACGTTGCCCCAAACGTACATACCATGCTTCACGGTTGTATTTTCCGGCGTCGCATGGCTCGACCCAGCTACTTTGCGTACCATCTATTTCAAAAATTTCTTGCAAGCATGCTTTGCTGCATCTTGCGCATGTGCAGGCCTGTCTTCCACCATTGACGCATCTCCCAGCATCTTTTTGTGAGAATTTTCACATGCAGCAGACTCCCCCTTCCACAGTCCCCATGCAGCAACCTGCTGCCTCCTACCCCGCGCAACCTACGCCGGCACAGCCGACCCCCCCGGCGCAAGACACGCCGGCTGCTCCGGCTGCTCCCGCCGGCAACGGCAACCAGGCTGCCCCGCCCACCGCTGCAGCTCCTGCGGCAGCTCCTGCGGCAGCCCCGGCCGCACCGCCCCCCGCACAGCCTGCCCCGGCCCACCCAGGCAAAAGCCATGGCAGAAAACGCAACCGCAGCCCGCAGCACCAGCAGCAACAGCCAAACGGCAACAGCGACAACGTCCTGCACCTCTCCGAGCTCAAGCTCAAAAGCATGACCGACCTCATGCTGCTGGCCGAGCAGTTCAACATCGAAAACGCCAGCTCCATGCGCAAACAGGAGCTCATCTTCGCCCTGCTGCAAAGCTGCGCCTCCCAGAACGGCGCCATCTACGGCGACGGCGTGCTGGAAATTCTCCCCGACGGTTTCGGCTTTCTGCGCTCCCCCATGTACAGCTACATGCCGGGCCCGGACGACATCTACGTCTCCCCCTCGCAGATCCGCCGCTTCTCCCTGCGCAAGGGCGACATCGTCTCCGGCCAGATTCGCCCCCCCAAGGAAGGCGAACGCTACTTTGCCCTGTTGCGAGTGAGCGAAATCTGCCTGGAAGCGCCGGAAAAAGCCAAGAACATCGTCCTGTTCGATAACCTCACCCCCATCTATCCCGACCGCCGCTACATCATGGAGACCACCGAGTCCAACTTCTCGGGCCGCGTGGTGGATCTCCTCTCCCCCATCGGCTGCGGGCAGCGCGGGCTCATCGTGGCCCCCCCGCGCACGGGCAAGACGATGCTGCTGCAGTCCATCGCCAACTCCATCAACGCCAACCATCCTGACGTCTACCTCATCGTCCTGCTCATCGACGAACGCCCCGAGGAAGTGACGGACATGGAACGCAACGTGCGGGCCGAGGTGGTCTCCTCCACCTTCGACGAACCCCCCACCCGCCACGTGCAGGTTGCCGAAATGATTATGGAGAAGGCCAAGCGCCTCACCGAGCGCAAACGCGACGTGGTGGTGCTGCTGGATTCCATCACCCGCCTGGGCCGGGCGTACAACGCCGTCACCCCCTCCTCCGGCCGCGTGCTCTCCGGCGGCCTGGACGCCAACGCCCTGCAGCGGCCCAAGCGCTTCTTCGGCGCCGCCCGCAACATCGAAGAAGGCGGCAGCCTGACCATCATCGCCACCGCCCTCATCGACACCGGCTCGCGCATGGATGAAGTGATTTTTGAAGAATTCAAGGGCACCGGCAACATGGAGATCTACCTTGATCGCCACATCGCCGAAAAGCGCACCTTCCCGGCCATCGATATCAACCGCTCCGGCACCCGCAAGGAAGAACTGCTGCTGCCCGATGAGGTGCTGAACCGCGTCTGGATCCTGCGCAAGGTGCTTGCTCCCATGAACTCCATGGATTCCATGGATTTCTTGCTCTCCAAGATGCGCGGCACCAAGACCAACCGCGAGTTCCTGGACGTGATGAACCGCTAAGACGCGCCACAGGCTTTTTTGCTTGACACGCCCGGCGTCCAGCGTGTAATTGATCGTTCCTTCTCCATGCCGGCGTAGCTCAGATGGCAGAGCAGTTGATTCGTAATCATCAGGTCAGGAGTTCAACTCTCCTCGCCGGCTCCAGAGAATACAGGCACTTAGGCTAAACACCTAGGTGCCTTTTTCTTTGGTGTACCCCGTTTGGGTACGGTATGGGTACAAAAAAATCGCTGTAAGGGCTGTGAGCTAGCGGGGGATTTGGCGCAGCGGGATATGGCGGGATTTGGAGGGACTTGGCGGGATGTGCTTGGGATTCGGCGGGCTTGTGAGGCATTTTGGGCGGCCTGGTGAACCCGGACATTTGCGGGGGATTTGGCGCAAAATCTGGCGTTCGCGGGGGATTTGGCACAACTCGGAACTTGGCTTTGACGCAAGCGGCCTGATAAATAATCTCGTTATTTTGGTGTATTGCGCTTTATTTTTGCCTGATTTTGGCCATTTACTTAGGCACCTAACTACGAACGAACTCCGAACTGAACTCCGAACCTTGCGCCAAGTTCGGAGTTCGCCGCAGGTGGCTGATTTTTCTACACATGACGCCTTTTCTGGCCATTTGCTTAGGTCCCTAACTACGAACAAGTTCCGAGTTTGACAGGCACATATTCAAACTGTCATCCTATTTACGCCTGAGTGATTAAGTATATGCTAGAATGGTAATTGTGGCGGTTACCGCGAACCTTGTCGTACTTGCACATTTCGTTTGACATATTTCAGGGAAATTCCTAATTAAATATGAGGGTAATCACCTTACCCGTCCGCACCCACCGCCTTTGCGGTGTTCTCGTCCTGACGTTCCGGCCTGCGCGTTAGGCCCGCGTTCTCCCTTTCCAGCTCGGCCATTCTGGCCTCGATCTGCGCCCAGCGTTCTTCCCTGGCTTCCAGTACCGCCACACGTTCCTCCAGTTGGGCAAGCAGCCGTTCGCTTCTCACCGCTTGGTGAAACGCATTGATATTGCTAGCGAGCGCGGTCCTGTAAATTGTGTCTGACTCCAAAACTTCAATGGTCTTTGTGACCATGTCCGACATTTTGAAGTCTTCTTCAGGAGGCTGGGGGTAAGCAGGGGTTGTTTGAGCTCCATTTGCAACGGGCACAGGAGCACATTCACATGTCATGCCCCCCTTCAGAAGCCAATCAACGGAGCAATTTAAGACTTCGGACAGCGTCAGTAAATAATCTCCCTTGGGAATTTTGCCAGACTCGTAGGCTTGGATGGCCGCGCGGCTAATGCCAGTTTTTTGAGCTACAACGTCCTGCGTTAGGCCCAATAAATCTCGCCGCGCCTTCAATCTGTCTCCGAAGGCGGTTTGGATTTGCTTCAAGGCCGACGAACGTTTTTCCATCATAAAGACTCTTGCCGGACGCTTGCCTGAGGTTTGACACTGCCACAATCATGAGCTTCAGGCACAAAAAAACATGCCAAGATGCGCTTGGTGGTTGACTTGCCATAATTTTAAGCCTAGAAAAAAAGGCGTAAGGACACCGATTGTACCCTTACGTTTTGAAAGTACCCCGCGCCTTTGCCGGGGTCAATGTCCGAAGAATGCGGAAGATCGGATGCGGCAGCTTTCCTTGTTCGAAAACCAGCTCCCTGATGTGGAGCCGCTGCTCAAGGCGGCCATGCACCGCGCCGCCAAACGGTGCGGGCTCTCCCGCGAGCAGATTGTGGACAAGATGAACGAGATTGCTGCGATAGGTGGCTACCGTCTGAACCGCAATGCCAGGGCCTTGACCCTGGACGTCTTTGAAAAATGGCTCAACCCGGTCAGACGATCAATCTAACACATTATGCATGGCTTGCACTGGCGGTTCTCTTAGTAAGCGCAAGTTGTACTCGAATCGTGATATGATAACGCTCCCTTTTCAACGCGCTGTCATCATGACTGCTGTAAACAATCCGATTACTGCTTCTGATCTGATCGATAGATCACTCATCATCCGTTTCGAAAGAATAAAAATACGTGCAACAGACGAGTCTTTGACGGCAAGGTATCTTTCACGGAAATCTCACATCTTAGGCGGCTTGCTCAATATAATACCAAAGGCGCTCGAAATTGAAAAGACTTTGAAGATTAACAATCTGCCTCGCTTGGCTCACTTTGCAAAATTCGGATATGCTGTCAGCGAAGCACTTGCAAATGGTTTCACTGGTGATCGGTTCTTGGCAGAACTTCGCTTGAGTCAACAGGGTTCGTTATTGGAAAGCGTTGCCGATGATCCTTTGCCTGGATTGATTTATGATTATGTCTCTCAGGTTCAAGTCGACCATGTTCCAATGAAAGTTTTTTTTGAAGACTTAATGGCGTACGCGAAGGTTTGCTCAATTGATCCGAAAAAGCTCCCCGCCGCTCCAAATTCCATGAGTAGGAAGATCAATTCAATGACACACATCTTCGAAGAATTTGGATGGCTCGTTTCTATCGATAGAGGACTTGGAAACGTCTCGGTGGTAACATTTAACAAAGCTTAAGTCTGACAAGTCGGACAGCACCAGCACGTTTTTTGGTTCCAGGCTCGTCCTTGACGCCCCCAGGGAGGTATTTGGGGATATTTGGGAGATACCAGGGAGGTATTTAAAAATATCTCCCTCACATAAATTATTGAAAATATTAAAAAAATTTGATTTTAGGGAGATATGGGAGATATTTTCGCAAAAAACTATTTTCAATTTTTTGATTTCCTTTTCCCCAAAGGAAAATATTATTTACATCTATGTATTTACATTGACTTCAGTATTTATATTGATATTAATTTTACCTTCATATAAATTGTCATTAATATATATTCAATTCATACTTCAACTTAATATTTATATTCATTCGAATCATTGTATATAATATGTGTATCAATTATGATCCACTGATAGTACCTGTAACTGCTACTTCAATTTAAAATTTCTATTAAGCTTAATAACTATATTATAATCATATTATCATTGTATAATAACATTTAATATAACCAATTCAAAGTATATTATACCAATGTTAGATTGATAATATAATTAACTGTAACTAATAAGCATATCATAAGCATTGATTACAATTAATATTAATATACATTTGAATTATAAATTAAATATATACTTCAATGATAATTTAGATGAACATGAAGGTTAAGATCAATATAAAAATTAAATACAATGTAAATACAATAGATAGCATATGACACTTATATGGAAATTAAAATTTAAATTTTAATAAAATTTATAAAATTTGAAATTCAATTTTTGCAAAAATATCTCCCTTATCTCCCTAAAATGAAATTTTTCATTAAATTTTAAGGGTTTATCGCAGGGTGATATTTTAAAATATCTCCCTAATATCTCCCAAATATCCCCAAATACCTCCCTGGGGGGGGGCGAAGCAACCCTTTCGTTCATCATTTTTCTTATTCATTTCTAAAATAACTCTGAATATTTCACCTTTATATCTTTGGAAAAGTTTTCACTCCATTGAATCCAAAGGCAGCAGCATTTTCAATCAATACTGATAGATATTTGATTAAAAGTGATGGCAAGAGCTCAAGTTGCCATCGCAAATGAAGCCCGATTCTGCATGCATGTGCGGCCTCGGGCTTTGTTTATGTCATTCATTTCATCAAGGAGGTTCAAACAATGACAATGGTGATTGGATTCTTTGAACTGTTGTTTTCATCTGACATCATCAGAGAGATAATCAAAAATGCTCTGGTGACAATAATTAAGAAATTACTCTAGCATAGTTTGACAAAATGCAAAGGTGAGTGTTGCTGTACTTAACGGCAAAACTCACCTTTTGTTTTATCTATAATTCAATGATGAGCTAAAGATATATTACATTAAAACAATATTGCAATACGAAGGAGTGTTCCATGAGCAAGAAGAAAGAACCTGTAAATGACATTGAACTTGAAGTAGGATCTTCAAGACGTGCAGAATCGAAATATAATCCTTCGATTCTTCGTCAATGTATACTCGAAGGGCTGCATGCGGATGTTATTATGGACCGATTGGGTCTGAAACACAAGCAAGTTTTACGGCAACATCTGTTAAAGCTGTGTGACCTGGATAAAACATTCTACGAGATCAACGGATTGTTCATTAAGAGTGCTTCTAGACTTCGGGTGAACAAAAAGCTTGAAATCAAGTTGCATCTCAAACAAATCGGCCTGAACGGCGATCCAATCCAGGAGGGTGACGAGTTCGATCTTTCTGTGGACGAGGAAAGAATAATCATCACACGTCGAATGCCGTAGTACGCATCCACAGCAAGGCCATACCGCAACCCGGGTGGCCTTTTTTTGTGCCCCTCCGCCTACGCAATGGTCCTCTCCTCTGGCGATTTCGAGGTTCAATTATAGATATCCGAAAGTACGGGTCAATGTCCGTTTCTTAGCAATAACGGGCATTTAAGGTACTTTTCAAGTTTTCTAAAAGATTTTCAACTGGTTACAGTGAAATCCCTGGCCGGCCAACCCGTTTCAATGGTTTTCAATGTCCGAAAACCATACGGGACAACTAAATTCATACATTCCAGGAGGATGAGCTATGAAAGTCCAACCGATCACCGAATTGCGCCACATCCGCAGCATCAAACGACTGTTGGCGGACAACCCACGAGACAAACTGCTGTTTGTGATGGGCATCAACTCTGGCCTTAGGGTACAAGACTTGTTGGCCCTCAAGGTATCGGATGTACGAAACCTGGCCGTTGGTGCACGAGTTAGCATCAAGGAAAAGAAAACTGGAAAATCGAATGTACTGTTGATTAACAAAGAAATCTCCAGTGCATTGCAAGAGTACTTTGCATCGACTTCACTGGAAGATTGGCATTACTTATTCAAAAGCCGGAAAGGTCACAATTATCCTTTGACGACATTTGCAGTGACAAAATACGTCAAGAAATGGTGCGAGGCAATCAATCTAAAAGGCAACTTCGGTGCGCATACTTTGCGCAAAACATGGACCTACATGCAACGAACCGTTCACGGCACCAGTTGGGAAGTTCTGGCCAAACGGCTGAATCACAGCACTCCGGCCGTCACCATGCGCTACATGGGCATCCAGGCCGAGGAGGTGGAGGCGGTGTTGCTCAAGGACATCTGAGGTCAAAAGGGGGCTTTGACCTGCCCCTTTTGCTTGAGGTCGTATTTTTTAATTTTTGAAACAAATATCTTAAACTACAATCTATTTTCTGTTGCCACCAAGAGCGTATGAAAAAAAAGTTGGCTCTCTCAGCCCTGCTTTTGGGGTCGATGATGAAGCATCTATACCCATCTGTTGAAGCTCTTGTTGGAGATGTAGAAGACTCTTGTATGATCAGGATTGTATAATTTACAATTTATATCTTTCTGTTACATGTGCCAAATGGACAAGAGCGCACCAGTTGGACCCTACCATACCACGCAGTCTGCTGCAAGCTACTTGGACTACAACTACGATTACTTCCGCACCATCGTGAAGAAGTATCGCATCCCTCGTCGTGGTCCTTTCAATAACAGATTCGCCCAGTCGGACCTTGATGCTTTCATGGCCGATCCACAGTGCTTCCTTGAGAAGCCAAAAGTGGACCTGCCGGTCAAACGCAAGATTCAAACCATCCCCCTGTAAGGAGGCAAAATCATGAGCGTACATGAACGCCCCAATGGGACCGTGTTCGTCCGCTACCGTGAGAACGGCAAGCAGCAGAACCGGTCTTTCGGTAGAGGACCAGAAGCCCTTGCAGAAGCGAAGGCCTTCGACCTGGCCTTGAAGACAAAAAAAGAAGCCATCAACCAGGAGGCGACTTCCTCGACTCCGTTCCTGCCAGGGCAGCCCGTCTATGCGGATCAAATCGCTGTAGCATGGTATCAGGACAAAAAGGCCGCTGGCCGTGCCCTTTGGGTAGACGACTTCGCCCACATGCTCAACAAGGAAATCTTACCCGAGATTGCCTTGATGCCGGTGGACCAGTTGACCCAGCAGTACTTGGTCAATTTCATACACCGCATCCGCAAGGGACGTTCACCGATCACTATCGACAGGTATATCAGCTATCTCAAGTGCATGTTCCAGTGGGCGGTCAAGCATCGGCTGATTACTCGAAATCCGTTGGAGCTTTGGTCCAAGAGAAAAGAGGCCCCCAAGGACTTCAAACTTACCCATGAGGACGTAAAAAAGATCATCGAAGTTGCCCCTCCACATCTGGCATGGGCGGTAGAGGTAGCCTACAACCTTGGTGTCCGTACGGGACAGTCCGAGTTGCTGTCCCTTGAGTGGCGTCATGTGGACTGGGAAAACGGCTACGTGCGTATCTACGGCAGGAAAACCAAGACCTGGAGACGTGTGAAGGTGTCTCCGAAGTTTTTGGAGAAACTTGAACGCAAGAAGGCCGAGGCACAGACACCCTTTCTGGTTGAATACCAGGGACGTCCGGTAAAACGCATCAGCAAGGCGTTTAGAACCGCATACAAGAACGCCGGTATCTCCGATGACATCATTTCGTATGACATCAGGCATTTGTTCTGTTCCACCCTGCTGTCAAAAGGCGCATCGGTGAGGACGGTCAGTTCCATGATGGGGCATTCGAACCCGTCCATGACCCTCGGCAGGTATGGCCACATCATGCCCGGTGATGAGGAACGGGCTGCGGCACTATTGCCTGAACTGGATTAGCTGGACACGGAGGGGCAGCAAAGTCCCTCCTTTTTTTCAAAGATACGCCCAAAATGAAACAGCACCCCGTACCTCATGTCTCATACGGTGTTGGAGCATGTCTGAGGAAATAGCAGAAGGATGTCTGAAGCACCCGGGAAATTAGGGGGCAGACTTCATCCCTTTCATACACCATCATACACAGTGATTACAGTTGCTTAAACAGTTCACTCCAACACCCCGGTCAACCAGAGGTTCACCAGGAGGCTTCCCGGGGTTGCGGTACCGTTTTGAGCTACAGACCAATGATATCCTTCTATATTTTTCATTCAGCACAATTCTCTCCTGTATACGCAGAGTCGAATTGCATCATATCAATTTCCGAAAATCTGCCAATGAGATAAGGCACTCAGCGTGTAGTGCATAACCAGAAAAGCGCGATACAAAAAATTTCAAATCAAAATCAGGAGAACATTCGAATTCATCAATTTCCGAATCGCTTAGTATCGACTTCAAAACATTACTCCGGGGATTATGGTTAGCCAAAATAAAAACAACTTCAGGTTTTACATTAGAATCAATTTTTACACCTGTCCAATTTGATATCTTGTTGAATCGCATCAAATTAAGCTGGTCAAGTTGACTGAATTGACTTTCCATTGTTTCGAGGAGTTGTTGATATCTACCTCTATCATCAATCAATGAATTTATATCTTGAAGATGCTTAATTATCCCTGCATTGCCAGTTAGAGCATTATCGCCATACTTCATTTCAATCAGGGCGGGTCGAAAACTACTTGTGTCTTTACGCTGAGAAGCAAGCCAACGAAGAGCTAGCATGTCAAACCTTGCACCTATATCAGAATCAGAAAATTCAATGTCTGTAATAAAGTATTCACTTTGGTTCGAAATTGTAGATTGGTTGTTTTCTCGAGCAACTAATTGTTGAAACTCGCGCTCAGGCTTGCATTTTAAAGAAAAGTAGCAGTCCATCATTCCTTTCAATTCTTGCAGAACTTTTACCCACGCGATGCAGTCCTTTTTCTCATTAATTATATCTGGAAGTGTTGGGCATGGGGCATCTAGTCTATTGTAGTTAAAATCAAAGAATGAGCTGTAGCAACCAGAACCTTTTTCCTTTATCCTCAAGATATTTCCACCACGATAGTAAACATTGATAAAATCTTTTCTAATTGAAAGCATTAAGGTGTGATCATGCCTAATTCGTTCCACAAGAGAATATAGTATCCCGTCTCTATCCAACAAATCGTTCATAAAAGAAACAGAAAGTGCTCTCATTTTACCTCCCACCATTCACCATCATAGTGTGGCTGAACTCTACACGTCAAAGGGCGCATCGGTGAGGACGGTCAGTTCAATGATGGGGCACAGCAATCCGTCCATGACCCTCGGCAGGTACGGGCACATCATGCCCGGTGATGAGGAACGGGCTGCGGCCCTGCTACCTGAACTGGATTAGCTGGACACGGAGGGGCAGAAAGGTCCCTCCTTTTTTTCAAAGATACGCCCAAAATGAAACAGCACCCCGTACCTCATGTCTCATACGGTGTTGGAGCATGTCTGAGGAAATAGCAGAAGGATGTCTGAAGCACCCGGGAAATTAGGGGGCAGACTTCATCCCTTTCATACACCATCATACACAGTGATTACAGTTGCTTAAACAGTTCACTCCAACACCCCGGTCAACCAGAGGTTCACCAGGAGGTTGACAGCAACGAAAAATGGGCCAGTCAACCTTGTCAGTTAACCGGCCCATTTTCTTGGGGAAATCTGTGGTCGGGATGAAAGGATTTGAACCTTCGACCCCCTGAACCCCATTCAGGTGCGCTCCCAAACTGCGCTACATCCCGACGCGAGAGATGGTGTCTACCCCTCGAAGGGGTGGGTGTCAAGAAACTTTCTCGCCTGGCCGCATTTTTTTTGTCAGCGCGGGTGGGGCGCTGGGGCGCGGGCGTCAGTACGAGATAATCTTGTCCGCCTGCTGCATCTGGGCGTACAGGAACTTCATGGTGGAGAGGGCTGCGTGTTCGATTGCATCCACACCGTGGATGCCCATGCACTTGCCTCAGGCGGCCAGCACGCCTTCGCTCAGGGCAAAGAGCTTGGCCTGCTCGGCGATGGGGAACTGGCCGCTGTCGCCATCATACAAGGACACGGCCGGGCCGTTGAGGAAAATGCAGACCTCCTCGCCTTCGTTGAGCAGAAAATTGCCGAAGCGCAGGGCGTTCCATTTGATTTCCGGATCGTTGCTGGAGAGAATCAACAGTATTTGCATGCTCGATGCTCCTGTGCGGTTTGCATCAGCATAATCTATGGATTTAATGTGGTAAAGCTCAGGCCGGGGCAGGCAGTCCCAGGGCGGTGCGGATGGCTTCCAGGCCCTGCTGTTGAACAAACCGGGCCACGCGCACCTTGCCCACGCAGGTGGCGGCGTAGTGATCCAGGAAGCGGCGGACGAGGTCCAGAGCGTCGGCATCGCTCAGGTCCGTGGCCAGCAGATCGGCCACGCGGGGCTTGGTGCCGCTGTTGCCGCCCACATACACGTGCCAGCCCTTGCGCCGGCCCACCAGGCCGATATCCCGCACCTGGCTTTCCGCGCAGCAGAACGGGCACGCGGAGACGCCCAGCTTGACCTTGGCCGGAAACTCCCGGCCGAACACCAGCGCTTCGAGTTGTCTGCCCATGGCCAGGGAGTCCTGCACGGCGTGGCTGCAGTGGTCCGTGCCGGGGCAGGCCTGCACGTAATTGCGGCAGAGCTGGCCCATGGGCCCCAGGGCTTCCTGCAGGGAGGCAAGGCGATCCTCAGGGATGCCCAGCAGGATGAGCCGCTGGCCGGAGGTGATTTTCAGGGCATGCACATCGTGGGCGGCGGCGGCATCGGCAATGCGGCGGAGTTCGTCCGGGGTGACGATGCCCATGGGGGCGCGGGGCTTCATGGCCCAGGTGGTCTTGTCGCGCTGCTGGATGGCTCCGGGGACGGCGGTCATGGCGGCTCCTTGGTGATGGATGTATTGGTCTGGAGCCGACCATAGGGCAGGGCGGTGCACCTGCCCATGATGCAGGTCAAGAAATGCCCGAAAATCGTCGGAGCTGGTGCTAGCCCGCATATTGCACAAAAAAGTGGCGGGCAGTCTCTTTTTTTGTTAGATTTCAGTTGCCTAGACTAGAAATCAAAGAGACGCCCGCCATGACGAAGTGTAGCGCAGACGCCATCGAATTTCCAGGGTGCCCTTTCTGGATGAGTCCAGCGCCAAAACGAATATGACCCGCCTCTATGGTCGAGCGCTTTATGGCAATCGTTGCGTGGACGCCGCCCCACATGGCCATTGGAAAACGACGACCATGCTGTCTTCCATTCGACTGGATGGAAGTACGGAATGCGTTGTCTTTGATGGTGCTGTTAACGCTGAAATTTTCCGCATAAATAGAGAAAAAATGCTTGCACCACGCCTCCGCGACGACGACGTTGTCGTAATGGACAATCTTTCTGCATATAAAGACCAAAAAGTTATAGTACTCATAGAACAACGAGGCGCAAGAGTGCTTCTTCTGCCAGCATACAGCCCTGATTTCAATCCCATTGAAAAGATGTGGAGCAAAGTAAAGCAGATCTTACGATCCATAAAGGCTCGTTCGCAAGAGACACTGCTCAAAGCCATTGCCACGGCCCTGGATGCCGTCACAGCCCAGGACGCAAAAGGGTGGTTTGCCTCCTGCGGATATAGATTTTTTCAAGATTAAAATGCTCTGGCGGAGCGACTCAGTGCTCTTGTTAAAGAATGCCCCACATTGCCCGCAGGCATTGAAGATGAGGTTTGTGCTGTTTGGAGTAGCGTGGCACTCTCCATGGGATACAAATTTGTGCAGACAGATGAGCGGGATGCTGTGTATTTCAACCGCTAACCCTGTCGCTTTCTAACGCCAAACTGTGCCGTGGAACTATCACCATGACCGCCCCCTTCACCATCCGCATTTTCGTGCCTGACGGCGATCCCGAAGGCGTTCGGATTATTGATCGCATGAACTGGACCGGCCTGGGGCTGGTATTTCCTCGCGCCAAGTGGCCGGACGTGCGCCAGCGGCCGGAGATGCAGCGCACCGGGGTCTACATTCTCGTGGGCTATCGCGGCGAGGAAGACGACCTCCCCACGCTGTACATCGGCCAGGCCGACGGCGTCGGCAATCGCCTGGATTCCCACGCCGCTAAAAAGGAATTCTGGGACTGGGGCATCATTTTTGTCTCCAGCAGCACCGGCCTGAATCGCGCCCATGTCACCTGGCTGGAATACGCCCTCCTCAGGCAGGCCGCCGCGGCCAATCGCTGCCACCTGGACAACGGCAACGCCCCCCAGGAGCCCGCCCTGAGCGAGGCCGAAAAGGCCGATACCCAAGGCTTTCTTGCGGAAATCCTGCAGATTCTTCCCCTGGTGGGCCTGCGGGCCTTCGAAATCCCCAAGGCCGTGGTGCCCACGGGCGCCCCGGCGCAGCCCCTCAAGCGCGGCGAGCAGGACACCGTCATCGTCCCGGCCCAGAAGGACGGCTTCGAGAAGGCCTTTCTGGGCGAAGGCGTCTGGCACGCCATCCGCATTTCCGGTGGCATGCTGGACAAGATCAAATATATCGCCGGCTACCAGACGCATCCCATCTCCGCCATCACCCACTACGCCCCCGTGGCCCGCATCGAACCCTACGGCGAGAGCGGCAAGTACAAGATAATCCTCGCCGAAAAAGCCACGCCCATCACCCCCATTCCCTACGGCGACGCGCCCCCAGGCGCCATGCAAAGCCCGCGCTACACCACCTTCGCCAGACTCCTGGAGGCCCGCAAGCTGACGGATCTGCTGGGGAAGGGGTAGTCTCTTGCCGACATATATGGATCCAAATAAACCCGCATTTGCCGATTCACTTATGGTCAATCACGGCCAAGCAGAATATGATCTATGATTTTAATGTGTTGTCCGCGCGCCACCCCTCCATTGCATCCAGATTATTCCCTAAGGGGGTGTGTCCATCTCCTTGCAACATCCCAGTATCATGTATATATACATAATAGATTACCACGGCAACGGGAAAAACCCCGATACTGCGTACAAATATAATCACTACATATTCATATTGCATAATTCCACGGCGTGATATACGCCAATACGGAAGTAATGTTTCGTATCATTAGTGGAGATGCGTATGCCCCCTGATACCTTCGGCCCCTTGTCCGAGCAACAGCTCGAAACATTGTGCGAACAATATTCTGTAGATCCTGGCGACCCGGAGCCGCAGACGTATGAGCTTGGCCTGGTGATGGGCGGCACGGTGTCGGCAGGGGCCTATACTGCCGGGGTCGTCGATTTCCTGCTGGAGGCCCTGGAGGAATGGACCACGGCGCAGCGGGAGCGCAACACATCGGGCACGTTGGTGGTGCCCGATCATCATGTGCTGCTCCGCATCGCCACCGGCGCGTCGGGCGGAGGCGTGAATGCCGTCATCCTGGCCAAAACGCTGCCGTATACATTTCCGCACATGACCCTTGCCACGGCGCATCTCACGCAAAGTGGCAATCCATTCTATGATGTGTGGGTCAATCAGCTGGATGTCGCCGGAATGGCCGACGTCAGCGATCTTTCTCCAGCACTGCCAGTCAAAAGCCTGCTCAACGCCAAGCCATTGGAAAAGGCTGGCGACGACTTGATCCGGTTCACTGGCCAGGGGCTGACGCCAGGGCTCAGAAAAGCATTCATCCAAGATCCATTTGAGGTCGTGCTGACCCTGACCAACTTGGTGGGCACGCCCTATGCCACGGAATTTTCCGGGCCGCTCATAGCCGAAGCCGTGCCGGAAAAGTTTTTCGTAGATCATGCGGATTACGTACGTTTTGCCGTTGGATTGGATCCCCGGGTCACCCCAACGAGGCCGCGGCCTGAATGTGGCGATGCCTTTGCCGTGGTGCCCAAGATCGGGAATGGCATCACCTCTGACTGGCTGCATGAAATCGATTGGCAAGGCGTCGTACCGTATACCCTGGCTACCGGGGCCTTTCCGGGTGGTTTTCCTGCCAGCGGAATCAGAAACCGGCCTTCGGTGCACTACGCCTATCGTCCCGTGATCACACACGTGCCAGGGCCAGGTGGGGAGTTGCTCCCAACCGTGCGCCTGCTGCAGCCGGTATGGGACAAGATTGGCGGCAAGATGGCTTCGGCCAAGCGGTCGTTCATGGCCGTGGATGGCGGCACCCTGAACAACCACCCCATCGCCCTGGCCCGCACCGCCCTGAGTGGCCTGCTGGGCCGGAATCCCCGGGATGGAAAAACAGCCAATCGCGGGGTTTTGCTGGTGGACCCCTTTGTCGGCGGATTTGCCTTCAGCGATGGTCTGGAAGAAGGCATGCGCCCCAATCTGGGGAAAACCCTCGGCGCGTTACGCCGGCAAGCCTGTTTTTCCACGTCTGACATCCAGCTCGCCCTGCAGGAAGAGGTGTACAGCCGTTTCGTAATCTACCCCCAGCGCCAGACCCGCAGCCACCGCGTTGCCATTGGGGACCAGGCCCTGGCCACGGCAGGCCTGGGCGCGTTCCTTGGATTCCTGTCCAGGGAGTTTCGCATGCACGACTTCTTTCTTGGCCGGCGCAACTGCTGGGAATATCTACAAAAGCATTTGGTGCTCCACAAGGCCAACCCCGTCTTCACGGATGCCTATCGCAGTGGGGACATCCCAGGCTTTGCGCCGGATAAGACTGACGACACACTGCCCGTCATCCCGCTGGTGGGCAGTGCCAAGAACGAACCTGCGATGCCGCCCTTCCCCGGCAAGAGTGCCGTCGATCGTGGTGCGCTCAAAAAAATGGTCAGATACCGTACAACCCGCTTTGTGGACTTGGCGCTTGACGATCTCGTGGAGCTCGACGCGCTGGGGCGGTTCTTCGTGGGGCTGCTCGGCAAGTCCATCGCCGGCGGCCGCCTCGCGGACGCTGCCATGACTGCCATCGACAAGGCATTGGAAGAGTTGGAAGAGAAGAGGGCGTTATAGCACTGGCAAAGCATGCAAGATCGCATCGCCGCAGGGGGGGAACGCATGGGTTGCGCAAAACAATACATCGACATTCACATTCATGTGTTTGGGGACAACAACGGGGAAGGGCAATGCTCTCTGTCTCCCAAAATGCGGGGCCTCTGCATGGCTGGCACGGCCTTCGGCTTTCTGGCCAATGTGCCCATGAGCCTGAATGACGAAGACGTTCGAGACAGAATCCTCGATGAAATCCGGAGTTCCAAGTGCGTGAAGCAAGGGGTGCTCCTGGCATTTGACAAGCCCTACGACGCCCACGGCCAGCCCATGCAGCCCGCACTGTATACGCCCAATAATTGGGTGGCCACAATTTGCAGCGAGAATCCTGACTGTGCCCTGTTCGGCGCCTCGGTGCATCCCTATCGGCAGGACGCCCTGAAAGAACTGGCCAAGGTGAAGAAGGCCGGGGCTGTGCTGGTCAAATGGATTCCTTCCTCCCAGAACATTCTTCCCATACACGACTTGTGCCGCCCGTTTTACAAGAAGCTCGTGGAACTGAAGCTGCCCCTGCTGTGCCATGTGGGCGACGAGCACACCATTGCCGAGGCCGGCGGGGACCAGAGCCTGAAGGCCAACAACCATCCCGAGCTGCTCATCCCGGCACTAGATGCTGGGGTCACCGTGATCATGGCGCACTGCGCCCTGCCCATCACCGACGAGGACAACGACTTTTCCGAGGCCTTCCTGCGCATGATGGGTCAGGCGGATGCGCGTGGCTGGAAGCTGTATGCCGACGTCTCGGCCCTGGTGGGCGGCTGGAAGCGGTCCTTCATGGCCAAACTGATGGCCCTCAGAGTCCCTCATGATCGTCTGGTGATGGGCAGCGACTGGCCCAATCTCCCGAAACTGGACAACACATTCCGCACCGACGGCAACAGCGCCGAAATCAGGCGCATCAAGGCCCTGGAAAACATCCTGGACCGCAACGTGGAATACCTTCGCTTCCTGGGCTTTTCCGAAGTGGTGATGACCAATGCAGCAGCTGTTCTTGGAATGGCTTAATGCAAAAAGGCACCTTGTCCTGATGGTTCAGTAGCCTGCTAGCCATTGGGCAAGCGGACCAAGATGGTGGAGAAGCAGTGCCAACACTCAGAACTCATAAGGAACAGCGGGGATTGTATGTCAAATTATTCTGACACGTTCAAGACATTAGCCAAGTCTCTTGCAGGAGCCGACCTTGAGTTTCCCAACCTGAAGGCGATTGTGCTGGCTCAGTGGATGCTCGAGTCCGGTCGGGGACATTCCATGCTGGCTCTTAAACATATGAATTTTGGAGGGCTCAAGTGGCGGGATGAAATGAAAGGATTCGCCACGCCTGTCGACTATACCGACTCTGCCAATGAGGGTGACAGCTACTGCGCCTTTGATGGGGTGGATTCCTTCATCAAGGGCTATTGGCACTTCCTGGAGCGCTCCCCGTATCTTGGCTGGAAAGTTCACTCTAGCGACCCTGCAGCCTTTATCGCCTTCATTGGTCGAACCTACTGCCCTTCCAATGAGGACTACACAGAGCATGTTCTTGCTTTGCTGCCTGAGGCAGTAGCGATGCTGCAGCAATCCGGCGCAACTTCGGTGTATTCATCGGTATCCGCTGTACCCAAGTACATGGTCAAGTTCTATAGTGGCAACTATTCCGTTCGGCAAAAATCCGCCAACGCCGACAAGTGCATTTGTTATGCGGAGCATCACTTTAATTCTGCCGACCCTTCGGCCAATTATGCCCTGGCGGTGGTAGCCGCCAATGCATCCCTCACCAGCATCAACTGGGGCATGTGGTATGCCCAAGCAGCTGCCAGCCTGCTGGGCACCAAAGTGTTTTCTCCCTCTTCCACTTGGCCGGGCGTGGCGCTGGGCGGAATAGATGGTCGTGGCAACGAAAACCTACTGTATACGGACATGCCGGCCATTTTGCTGGAACCACTTTTCGTCTCGAACCCAAAGCAGGCCGCGCAGCTCAAGCAAGCCACGTGGCAGGACGCGTTGGCTAAAACACTTGCCGACAGCATCCGCAAGTTCTTTCCCGACGGTGGCCTTGTTGCCTTCAGCATCGGCCACAAAGGGAAGACCTCAAACCCCACTGATTGTGGAGCAGCTATCCACGGCGGCGGTCATGAATGCGAGTACGCCGAAATAGTCCTGAAGAAGGCCGCAACACTGCTGGAAAAATAAACATTGATTCCTAAGGCAACCTAATAGGCGGGCGGAGCACAGCACCGTCCGCCTATTGAAATGAGACGAACGAACATGACTCATGGAGAAGCCGTAGCATGTCCGATGAAGTAAACCAAACGCCAGTGCATTCGACTCTTTTTTTACATGGGAGCGCATGTTTAAACTTTTAAATACAAATACATTTCTTGGCACAACAGTTGTCGATGTAGCCGTGGCGTTATTTCATTTCATGCAAAAAATACGAACTGAATTATGCGTAAAGCGCTACTTACTCCTATCGCAGAGTATATCTATTAAAGCATATCAATGATACATTAAAAATAAAGAGTTTTGAAGAATTGCCACACGCTGCGAGAAACTCAAAGTTACCTTCCTGGCCACGGTCGCCATCGCTTCATGCCTCATCTGGCTGCGATGATTTGGAAACAGGCCCAAGCAAACCGCCGCGACGGTCGGTGCCAAAAAACATTGGAGCTACCCAGCGCGTTCCTTGCGATCCGTGATGATTCTGTTATGTCTGGCCAGATATATGCTTCAGGATGCCACACCAAATACGGGACCCGGGTCCCCCATGCCCGAAGTGGCGTCCACAAGGGCCTTGGCGTGGTCCAGAATCTGTTGCATTTCCTTGTTCATGGTCTGGGCATAGTCTTGCTTGGTGGCCATGGTGTGGCATCTCCTCGCAGACTGGCGAAAGGATGCCAGCTGCAGTATTGTTGCATGGTGTGGCGTGTGCCAGTATGGAGCGCACGGAATGCGGGTCGTAATGTCACGCTCATTCCAATTCCACCGTAACATTGTGATCCTGCCTGTCATCCACCAGAGGAATTCTATCCTTGTTCTGTGATATACCTGAATCTGCACCCATTATCACACCGTCCACCACCACACGGACAACGTGTTGCGCTGTTTCGCTGATTCGTTTGATGGTGATGTGGTAGAACGTGTCCCGGAAGCGGTAGTGCACCATGCAGGCAGGCCAATCGTCAGGAATGCAAGGCGAAATTCGCAGACTGTCACCTTCCCGATGCAGGCCAAGCAGAGTTTCCGCGGTCAAGCGGTACATCCAGCCGGCCGCGCCGGTGTACCAGGTCCAGCCGCCGCGGCCTTGGTGCGGCGCAGCGCCGTAAATGTCTGCGCACATGACATACGGTTCAACCTTGTAGCGCTCCATGGCCTCCGGCGTACTGCCGTGAGAGATGGGGTTCAGCATGTCGAAGAGTTCCCAGGCGCGGTGCCTGTCGCCCAGCATGGCAAAGGCGGTGGCGGCCCAGATGGCGGCGTGGGTGTACTGCCCGCCGTTTTCGCGCACGCCCGGGACATAGCCTTTGATGTAGCCGGGCTCCAGGGCGGACGTGTCAAATGGGGGGGCCAGCAGTTGCACAAGGCGCATGTCGCGGCGCACCAGGCGCTTGTCCACGGCGTCCATGGCCTGGCGGGCGCGGATGGGGTCTCCCCCGCCGGAGAGAACCGCCCAGCTCTGGCTGATGGAATCGATCTGGCATTCCTCGTTGCTGACCGATCCCAGGGGCGTGCCGTCGTCGAAGTAGGCCCGGCGGTACCAGTTGCCGTCCCAGGCGTTGGCCTCGATGTTCTGGCGCAGGGTGGCCGCCTGCTGGAGACAGGATTCTGCAATGAACGTATCGCCCTTACTGCGGGCCAGTTCGGCGAATCGTTGCAGGTTCTCGAACAAGAACCACGCCAGCCAGACACTTTCGCCCTTGCCGCCGTGGCCGATGCGGTTCATGCCGTCGTTCCAGTCGCCGCAGCCCATGAGGGGCAACTGATGCTCGCCAAAGCGCAGGCCGTGCTTGATGGCCCGGCCGCAATGTTCATAGAGTGTGGCAGACTCGGGGGAGCGTTGGGGCTGATCGAAGTAGGCTTCCTCCTTGGGATCTACCTCGCGACCTTCGAGAAAATGCGTTTGTTCATCAAGTATTCCCGTATCCCCTGTGGCCTGGATGTAGCGGCAGGTGGCATAGACGAGCCACAAATAGTCGTCGGAAAAATGCGTGCGCACGCCTTGCCCATTGGGCGGGTGCCACCAATGCTGCACGTCGCCTTGGGGAAACTGACGCGCGGCGCAGCGCAGCAGTTGTTCCCGGGCCAGCCATGGCGTGGCATGGACCAGGGCCATGGCGTCTTGCAACTGGTCGCGAAATCCATACGCCCCGCCAGACTGGTAGTAGCCGCTGCGGCCCCAGAGCCGGCACGAAATGGTCTGGTACAACAACCAGCCGTTGGCCATGACATTGAGGGCGGTATCTGGCGTTTCAAAATGCACTGCGCCCAGGGTGTGGTTCCAGTAGCGCCACACTTCCTCCAGGGCCTGCCGGGCCCCGGCCGGGCCGGAAAATCGCTGAAAATAGTCATGCGCTTGGGCCGCATGCGTTGCGGTGCCGAAAATGAACACCACTTCACGCTCTTGCCCTTCTGCCAGTTCAATCTGTGTCTGGATGGCGGCGCAGGGGTCGAGCCCCGCCCCGGTTTTGCCGGACAATCGTTTTCGATGCATGCACGCCGGGTTGTCCAGGGAGCCATTGCGGCCAATGAATTCCGTCCGGCTGCCCGTCATGGAGCGGCCCTTCCCGCTCGCCTGTTCACTGACTTGCACAAACGCCACCCGGTTGGCGCATTCCCGACCATAGGCGTTGCGGGCCAGGAGCGCGCCGCTTTGCGGATCTATTTCGGTCACAATGTGCATCTGGTTCGCATGCCGCCATTCTCCCAGCACCAGTTCCCAGTATCCGGTTGCGGACAATCGACGCAATCTAGTTGAATTGTTGCGGAGTTTTATCACGACAAACTTCACTGGCGCATCCATGGCCACATACGTGTGCAACTCGGAAGAGATCTCGCACTCGGTATGCTCAAAGACACTGTAGCCAAAGCCGTGCCGGCATACGTAGCCGGACGGGCTCACCCCCCTGCAGGCAGGCAGGGGCGTGGGAGACCAGAACGCGCCGGTGTCTTCATCACGCAGATACAACGCTTCGCCACTGGCGTCTGTGACGGGATCGTTATGCCAGTTAGTAAGGCGGAATTCATGGGCATTTTCCACCCAGGTGTAGGCGCTGCCACTTTCGCTGACCACGGTGCCAATATGCGGACTGGCGATGACATTGACCCAGGGCGCCGGGGTGTTCTGGCCGGGTTCCAGGGTGATGACATACTCGCGCCCATCTGGCGTGAAGCCGCCAAGCCCGTTGCAGAAGATGCGATCACGCGGGGACAGGGGCTGGATTGCTTCCACGGGCCGGCGGCGCAGGGGCTCCAGCGGTTTTGGCATGCGGTCGGGCAGTACCCGGCGTTCCACCTGTTCGGCCAGGGTTTCCGCAGCATCGGTGAGCACCACGCGGGCCACGGTCTGGAAGAGCACCCGGTCTTCTTCAGAAAACTCTTCGGCCCGGCGCACGAACACGCCGCCCGGCTTGTCCAGCGCCTGGGCCTCGGGGCCGGCATGCACCAGCCCCATGATCTGCTCCTGCAGCACAGCCCGGTAGCTGGTGAAATCTTCGTTGAGGATCACCAAATCGGCGGCCAGGCCTTTCATGCGCCAGTAGGCATGGGCCTGGAGCACTTCCTTGACCAGGCCAATGCGGGTGGTGTCTCCAATACGCAACAGGACGATGGGCAAGTCTCCCGAAATGGAAAACCGCCACAGCCCAGACTGGCCGAGCTGATTGCGCGCAATGAGACCCGGCGCGGCGCGGCGGGTCGCGCTGCTGAACACCACCGACGTGGCCAGGCGGCCAAACAGCTGCGCGTCGGTTTCCGATGCGCCAAGGTGGCGCAAAATTTCCTGGCTTTGGAACCAGGCCATCTCGAAGGCACGTTCCACAAAATGCCGGTCGCAGTACTTTTCCAGCATGCCGAGCACGGCATCCCGCTTATCTGCGACGCCGGTGATAAGCTGTATCGTGGCGGACTCGTCGGGCAACAAGGTGATGACTCTGCGGATGGCCACAATGGGATCAAGCACCGATCCCTGGGTATTGGAAAGTTGCTGCGTACCTTGTTGAAAGTTCAATGCCGCCGGATTTGCCGTCGAGCGCCCGCGGCCGATGAACCTGGCGCGGTCCGTCTCATAGGAAGGTTCGCTGGCTGCCACGCCGGGGCAGGCCAGCAGATGAAACATCAACGGCGTCTGTTCTTCCGGCGTTCGGGGGCGTCTTGTGCAGAGGATGGCCTGCCGGTCCTGCAGGATGCTGGTTTGCACAAACAGGTTGCTGAAGGCGCGGTGGGACAAATCCGAGTTCTGCGGTGCCAGGACCACTTCCGCATAGCTCGTCACTTCGATGTACCGGGTTCGCGAGGAAAGATTGGTGAGGGTGACACGGCGAATCTCCACATCGTCTTCGGGAGAAACGCAGATCTCGGTATGGGTTTCCAGGGCGTAATCCTGCCGCCGGAATTCTGCCCTCCCCTGGGCAAAGGTAGCCTCGTACCGCTTGCCTGCGTCCTGCGTGGGCTGATACGCCGTGGACCAGTAGCGCCCGGTTTCCTGGTCGCGCAGGTAGATGAACGAGCCCCAGGAATCGGCCGTGACGTCTTCGCGCCAGCGGGTGATGGCCAGATCGCGCCAACGGCTGTAGCCGCCTCCCGCCGCGGTGACCATGACATGGTAGCTGCCGTTGGAGAGCAGATGCACTTCCGGCATGGGTGTGGCAGGATCGGTAAAGGTGCGCAAGATTGCCCCGACATCTGCAGCAGGTGGACGCGCGGCGCTTGCTTCCGTCGCGTGGGGGTGCAATGTGGCTCCCTTTTTGGGCACGCGCTCCTGCAGCAGCAGTTCCGTAGCCCGAGCCATGGGGGAAGCCATAAAACGGCGCTGCATGGGGCGGTGGAGCAGCGCATGGCCAAAGGCAAGCAGGCTCATTCCCTGGTGGTGCGCCATGAATGCCCGCACCACAGCATGCGTCTTGCCACGCAGCACCCGCGAGGGTGTGTAATCCGCCGATTCATAAAACCCGTATGCGCCCAAAAATCCCGTGGCCGCCATATCCTGCAGGTTGCGGCAGGCCTCCCTGGGCAGCACCAGCAGCGCCAGGGCGCTGGCGTACGGCGCAATGACCAGATCATCCCCCAGCCCGCGTTTAAAACCGAGTCCTGGCACGCCAAAGGCCCGGTATTGATACACATGTAATCCATCCACGGCGTTGTAGCATGATTCGGAAATCCCCCAGGGCACGGCGCGCTGACGGGCGTATTCCATTTGCCTGGCCACGGCAGCACGACAGGTCTGTTCCAGCAACGTGTTCTCATAACTGGGCATGATGAGCTGCGGCATGAGGTATTCGAACATGGAGCCGCTCCAGGAAATCAAACTCAGGCCGCTGCCGTGGCTGGTGAGCAGCCGGCCCAGGGTGAACCAGTGCTTTTGCGGGATCTGCCCCTGGGCGATAAGCAGAAAACTGGTGAGCCGCGCTTCCGAGGCCAGCAGGTCGTAACAGGCAGGATCGCGGCGCCGTTCGCCCACGTCGTAGCCGATGCTCAGGAGATCGCGTGAGGTGTCGTAGAGAAACTCAAAATCCATGGCTGAAAGCAGGCGGATGCGCTCCATGAGGTCGTCGATGACCCGGAAGCGATCCAACGCGCCTTGGGCCTGGGCAATGACCAGCGCCGCCAGGGTCGGAATGGCCTTGCCCCGGGGAGCACCCAGCGGCGCGGCAGGGGACAACATGCTTATTTCATCAATCAATGCTTGTGTTTGTCTGTTAAAGGCGTGCGCCCAATAAAACAGCTCGCCTTCCTCGGCAGTGTTGGAGGGCAGCCAGGCCAGCAACTCTTTGCCCTGGCGCTGCAATTCACCGAGGGTGGCAAGCGCCGCTTCCATGGACCGCAGGGGATCGCCTGCAATAACCAAGGCAATGGCATCGTGCAGATGGGTCGCCTTTTGGGCAAGCGCCGAGGTGATGGAGGAAGAAATACACTCTGAGAGCACTTGCGCAGTATCCTGCAGCCCGTGAAACGCTCTTGGCGACAGCACCGGCTGCTCCTTGAGCTCAACCAACCCCGTCTGCAAGGTAAGCAGGCAGCCCAGCAGGTTGCCGCTATCCACGGAAGAGACATACTGCGGGCGCAGGGGCTGCAGGGTGCGGGTGTCGTACCAGTTGAAAAAATGGCCGCGGTAGCGCTCCAACTTTTCCATGGAAATCAGAGTATTTTCGATAAATTGCAAAAGCTGGCCAGCCGGGATGTAGCCAAAGTCATGGGCCATCAGCCCCGACAGCAAGGCCATGCCCATGTTGGTGGGGGAAGTTCGCGTGGCAATGCCTGCTGCCTGATGCTCTTGGAAGTTGTCCGGCGGCAGCCAGTTGTCTTTGGGGCCCACGAATTCTGCAAAATAGCGCCAGGTCCGCCGGGCGCAGACCCGCAGGAATGTGCGTTGCTCGTCGGTCAAATCTTGCGCAATAGGCTTAAGCGGCTTGCTAATCCACCACGCCACCGCAGGCGAAACCAGCCACAGCAGCAGCACCGGCGCGCAATACAGCATCTCCACCGGGCGCACGCTCCACAACGCCATCCCCAAGGCCACGGCCACCACCGGCGCGACCCACATTTCCAGGAAAAACCCGCCCAGGGATCGGCGGGCGTTGCGCCCGGCGTACAGCGGCATGTGCCAGAGCAGCAACCCGCGCCGGGTAAACAGCATCCGCAGGCCCGATCGCAGGATGGCGTCCACGCACAGCAGGGCGTCATAGGGCAGGAACACCAGAGCCAGCAGCGAGAGCAACACCGGCCGGCCCGACGAATGGCCGGCCAGCAGCGCATGGGTGAGCCAGCCACGGTCCGCTGGCTTGCGCACCAGTTCCACCATGGCCCGCAGCAGGTCCGGCAGCACCAGCATGCCGGCCACCAGCAACGACCACAGCCATGGCGCGCCGGGCCCCATGAGCCAGCCGCAGGCCAGCAACACCAGGAGTGCAGGTGATGCCAGGCTGCGGCGAATGTTGTCGAATATTTTCCAGACAGACAGGGCCGAAAGCGGATTCGGCTGCCGTCTGGCCCTGGGCTCCCCTGCTCGTGAGGGTCCCGGAACCCAAGGCAGCAGCCACCCGGCCAGCTGCCAGTCGCCACGAATCCAGCGGTGTCGCCTGCTGGCCTCCCTGGTGTAGCTGGCGGGGTGTTCCTCGATGAGGTCCACATCCGTTACCAAAGCCGACCGGGCATAGCCGCCTTCCACCAAATCATGACTGAGGATGAGATTCTCCGGAAAACGACCGCCCACGGCCCGGCGAAAGGCATCCACATCGTAAATGCCCTTGCCGATGAAGGATCCTTCTCCAAATAAATCCTGATACACGTCGGAGACTTCGCGGGAATACGGGTCTATGCCGGCCTCTCCGGCAAAGAGCTTGGCAAACCGTGAATGCCCGGCGCTGGTCAGGCTGATGGACACGCGAGGCTGGAGGATGGCATAGCCCTCCACCACACGACCCTTGATGGGGTCGAATACTGGCCTGTTGAGGGGATGCGCCAAATTGCCAATGAGCATGCGCGCTGTATCTCGCGGCAGCTGTGTATCGGTATCCAATGTGATAACGTATTTTATGGTTGGCAAAATGCGTATGTCTCCCACCACATCGGAGAACGCGGCAGCATCGCCGCCACGCAATAACGCATTGAACTGCTCCAGCTTGCCGCGCTTGCGTTCGTACCCCATCCAAACATTCTCATATGGATTCCAAAGGCGTGGCCGATGGAACAGGAAGAAGATGCCTGGACGGTCATCGCAATATGTCTCATTGAGGGCCTGCACAGACGCCCTGGCATGGGCAAGCAGGAGGTCTTCTCCTGGCATGACGGCTTCCGGGGCGTCGTGACAATCCGTGAGCAAGGCAAAGAACACATTGGCATCGCGATTGCCAAGGTACCGTATTTCCAAAGCTTCAATCAGATCATCAACATCCTGAAGCCGGCGCACCAAGGTAGGCACCACCACCATGGTACGGTGCTCTTCGGGAATGCCCAGGGAAAAATCCAGGCGAGGCAACAGGCGCGGGGGCAAGGTGAGGGTGACTGCCAGATTCACCAGGGAACTGGCCAGGGTGGAAGCGCCGAGGGCACCTGTGATGGCGATTAGCCAGAACTCCCAGCCTGTCCAGCTGGCTGGGCCAAGCTTCGCCGTCAGGTGCAGCAGGCCCGTGACCGCCAGGGCGACAAGCAGCAGAATGCCCCCGAGGTACAGACCAAGCCGGTTCCGCGGCCCTGATCTCCTGCCCCAGCGTTTCCAGGTGAACCGGCAGCCTGCCACGCGTTCCAGAGTGTGCCGGCCATGGTCCACGAGATAGTAGCCCACATGCGCGGTGCGATGATCCGCCCCCGCCGCCTGGGCTGCAGCCCGGGCAAGGCCGCAGGCGGCACGGGCCACGTCCTGCTCGCCAAGGGGGCTGTCGTGGGCCACTTCTTCGATGACGTGACGGTAGCGGTCGCGCGTGGCAAAATCCTGGCGAGCATGCACTCCTGCAGGATCGTCGCGCAAGGCCTGCTCAACCATGCTGAGAGATTCCACGTACTCACGCCAATCCGTGGCCCCGATGAAGCGCAGACTGCCGATGCTGTTGGCAATGGAAATCTGATTGGCCGCGCCCTCCCTGCTGGCGGCTTCGGACAGCTGCACCGCCGTTACCCCCTGTTCCAGCAGCTTCTGTTCCATCCAGGTTTGCACAAAGGCCATGGCCGGCCCCTGGTTCTGAAGGCGGAGGTGGTATTCTTCCACAAAAGGCGCCGTGAGGGGGGCGTCTGCATGGGCATACCTGGCCAGCAGCTGGATGAGCTGCTTGGGCTCCTGCTCGGCGGTGGTGAGCATGTTGTCAGCCCAGACCGTGGCCTGGTCCCGTTCCTCTCGCAGGCAGGCAATACGCACGCTGACCCGACGCAGATTTTCCAGGAGCGTCAGTTGCAGCATGATGGGAAATGCCCAAAGCTCTCCCAGTTTCAAGGGGGTGACGGTCTGGTAGGCGGCAATGAACTGGCGGACGTTGTCTTTGTCCACATGGCCGTCCATATGGGAAATCAACGCCAGCGCCAGATCATAAACGCGTGGAAAGCCTGCTGAATCACCATCCATCAGGCGCGGCAGCTGCTTGCTATACCCGCGTGGCAGATGGCGGCGGGCCATGACGATCTGCTGCTCGATCAGATAATAATTGTCCAGCAGCCAAGCTTCTGCGGGGGCGATGCGTTGTCCGGGCAAGGCCGCCGCTGTCACCACTTCGTGCGCCATCGTTAAAACGCGGGCGTTGTCCGCCAGCCTGGGCAGCAGCTTGTCCGCACCGGGATGCGGATCAATGCGATGCTGCCCCGCCATGGCTACGGCGTGGCGCTCCAGCTGCTTGATACTAAACAACTCCGCGCGCAGCAGGGTCGCATCCTGAGTGTGCAAGGGGGCCTTGCAGGTGCGTGCCGAAAGGATAAACCCGTTGATGGCGATAGCGTGCTCCTGGCTGCTGTGGTGAACCCGCCGGCACGGAGTGCGCCGGCGTGGAGGCCCTATTGCTATCTGCCCAGTTCCTTCTCTATCTTCCCAAGATGTTCCTGGATTGTTCCGTTGATGATCTCGGCCTTGCCTTCGGCCTCAAGGTCCACGTTCTTGACGATGGTGCCGACGGTTTCCTTGATGTTGCCGCGAACCTGATGCAACTTTCCTTGCACTGCATTCTTGGTGCTCTCTTTCATGCCTTCAGCTCCTTGAACATAGCAGTTAGATTTTTCCCATCAGGAACAGAATAAGCACCACCACCAGAATGACCCCCAGTATGCCACCAGGGCCATAGCCCCAGGATCGGCTATGCGGCCACACGGGAATCATGCCGAGCAATGCGAGCACCAGAACGATGATGAGAATTGTAGATAATGCCATGGTACGTGCCTTCTGCGCTGCGAGTGCGCGAATGGTAAGATGCTGGTGGCTCCATCTGGCCGCGATGAAGGGGGCGCTGCGGCCAGATGGAGCGTTGAAGACACATGCTGGTGCATGCACATCTGTTGTTATTCGACGGTCATGTTGTTGACGACCTTCTTCACCCCATGGAGATCGCTCACCAACTTGGTGGCCAGATCCTTTTGGGCTGCAGTCGTTGCGTTCCCCTGCATGGAGACGATCCCTTCATGCGTCTCCACTGTGGGCTTGAGCGCGCTTGTGGAACGATGGTAACGCAGCGTGGTCTTGACCAGCGCAGTAATGGACGCGTCGTCCACGGCCTCCAACAGGGCCCCAACCTTCTCCACCACCGTAGATTCTGCCGGCTTTTTGTTCATGGCAGACACGGTCATTTCGTTGTTGACTTTTGTAACGCCTTCAACATCGCGGGCATACTCGGTTGTCAGATCCTTTTGCGCCATGCTGTCCACATTGCCGCGCAATGTGACAACTCCACCAGTGTCGCCATCCACCATAATGCATTACACTATCTGTGCCATGGCGTGGCTTCTCGCAACGCACTACAATAGCACCTGAATATATTTCGCCGGCAACAGACTCCCGGCTCATTCTCGCGGCATGCGAATCATGCCATGCGCAATTCGCATGTCACGAGAATGAAGAGCCTGCCGAAAGGCGTGGATTGTGGCGAACAGTTCTCCCTGAAACCGGGTGACGAACGCATCGCCCGGTTTCAGGGGCAGCGCATCAGTGTGCGGAGCTGCCGGGTGTGGGGGCCGCGCGTTTGGGGCGGGCGGCGAGGCCATGCTTGTGCAGCATGCGGTACAGCTGCGCCTGGCTCAACCCCGAGACCGCCAGCATCCTGGAAAAGTCGCCGTGGCAGTGTTCCACCAGGCCGTGAAAATAGGCGCGCTCCACCTGCGCCATGGCCTCGGCGCGGTAGGTCTTCCAGTTCGCGTCTGCCGCTGTGGTTGCGGGAGCGATGGTGGGGAATGGGGCCTGCGCAGGTGTCCGGCCCCGCACGGTGGAGCGGATGAGCAGGGCGCGCAGCTCCAGGGGCACGTGCCAGGGCATGATCACCTCATCCGTTTGGGCGGACGAGACCATGGCCCGGACCACATGATGCAGTTCCCGCACATTCCCCGGCCAACTGTACGCGCAAAACATGCGCATCAGATCGGGCGATACGGTCTTCATGGTCAGCTTGTTCTGCGTGCAGGCGCGGGCCAGAAAAAACGCCACCAGCTCCGGCACATCGGCGAGCCGCTCCCGCAGCGGGGGCAGGTGGATGGTGGCTTCCCGAATGCGAAAGAACAGATCCTTGCGGAACAAGCCTTGCTCCACCATGGCCGCAAGGTCCTTGTTGCTGGCGCAGACGCATCGAAAATCGCTCTGCGCCTCTCGATGTTCTCCCAAGGGCCGGAACTGGCGGGTTTCCAGCACGCGGAGCAGCAGTTTTTGCGTCTCCAAATCCAATTCGCTTATTTCATCCAGAAACAGCGTCCCCCCGTGGGCCTGTTGCACAAGGCCTTGGTTGGTAGACACGGCGCTGGTGAAGGAGCCTTTCTTGTGTCCAAAAAGCTCGCTTACCGCGATGGCCGGATGCAAGGCCGAGCAATCCACGGTGATGAACGGGCCGTTCAATACGGTGCTGTTCTGGTGCAAGGCCCTGACAAAGAGATCCTTGCCCACGCCTGTTTCCCCGTACACCAGCACATTCACATGGCTGCTGGCCGCAAGCGACATTTCCTTGATGCATTTGGCAAGTTGCGGACTGGAGCCCACAATCAGCCCGCGTTCCACGGGTTGCGGCGCCAGGGCCTTTTCCCGATAGGCAAGGGCCTGCCGGAGACTCAGTTGGACCATCTGGGCGGAGCAGGGCTTTTGCAGATAGTTCCAGGCGCCGTTGCGGATGGCCAGCTCTGCGCCGTTGGGGTCCCCGGCGGTGGTGATGATGATCATCAACGGGCTGGAAGGCAGGGCCATAAATCTGGGCAGCCACTCCAGGCCATTGCCATCCGGAAGCAGCACATCCAGGAACACGATGTCCACAGGGACAGCGGCGGCTCTGGCAAGCCCGCTCTCCAGGACGAATTCGGTATGCACCGTGTGCCCTTCCTCTCGCATGACTTGTGCAAGCGCCATGCTGGTGATTTCGTCATCATCAACAATCAGAATCCTGGCCATGGCGGTTCCTTCCTTTACGGAACAGCATACAGCATTCCCAGCTTGAATTCATCTTTCCAAATGCCTATTCTTTTGGCAGCTGGACTTCCCTGCAAATGCATGCTGCCCTTTACTTGCCTGTTCCACCATTGTTGAAGGTGACACTTCATGACAGCTACTGAAAGCAAAGCCGCCATCACCCCCCCTGCTCTGCTGGTGGGCCTTGGAGCCTCCGCCGGGGGGCTGGACGCCCTGAGCGTGTTTCTGGACGCCCTGGCCACGTTGGAAGATGCCCGGCGCTGGGCGTTTTTTATTGTCCAGCATCAGTCCCCTGAGGCCGGCAAGGACGTGTTCACGTCGCTGCTCAGCAAGCATACGTCGTTGGCGGTGGTGCTGGCCGAGGATGGCATGCACATTGCCGCGGGCGTGGTCCATGTGGCTCCCCCGGACAAGCGCATGGCCCTGTTCGACGGGCGAATTCAGCTGGAGCCGCGAGAGGTTGGCGGCGGCATGGCCATCGACCATTTTTTGCTCAGCCTGGCCCAGGAGGCGAACGGGCGCGTGGCGGCAGTGATACTGTCCGGGTCCAATACAGACGGCGTCAAAGGGTGCAGGGCCGTGAGTGAGACGGGCGGACTGGTGCTGGCGCAGACTCCGGCCTCGGCTGCATTCGACACCATGCCCCGCAGCATCATCGACGCCAATCTGGCAGACGACATCCTGCCCCCGGCCGAACTGCCCGTTCGCATTGCCGCCTTTGCCAAGAAGCTGGATATGGCCCCGGGATCAGTAACCGTGCGCGAAGCCGTGCTGCCATCCAGCGACCGGGACAAGGTGCTGATGCTCATCAAAAGCAAAAGCAAGCAGGATTTTTCCCTATATAAGGATAATACCGTCAATCGACGGATCATGCGGCGCATGCACGTGCACCACATTGAGACCCTCAAGGAATACGTGGCGTTTCTGCGTGGCAATGCCGAGGAGTCCCGGGCGCTCTTCAAGGACATGCTCATCAGCGTCACCAACTTTTTTCGGGATGCGGAGGCGTTCGAGACGCTCAAAGAGCTGCTGCGCGAGCGCCTGCCCACCCTGGGGCGCGAGCAGTTCCGGGCCTGGACGCCAGGCTGCGCCACCGGGGAAGAGGCGTATTCCGTGGCCATCATCGTCCGGGAACTGCTCGATGAACTGGGCCTGGGCCTGCAGGTGGTCATCTACGCCACAGACCTGGATGACGCCGCCATCAGCAAGGCCAGGGCCGGGGTATTTCCGGAAAGCATCGCCGCGGACCTGGGCGAGGCCCGGACACAACGATTTTTTGTCTCCCAGGAGGGCAGACTCAAAGCCAAGAGCGAAATCCGGGACATGCTGGTGTTTGCCGTACAGAATGTCATTCAGGATCCGCCGTTTTCCAGCCTGGATCTCATTTGCTGCCGCAATCTGCTCATGTACCTCAAGGCCCAGGCACAGGAAAAAGTGCTGGCGCAGTTCCAGTACAGCTTGCGGCCACGCGGGTTGTTCATGCTCGGCTCGTCGGAAAGCGTGTCCAGTCTGGCGGAACCATTTCAGGAGCTGCACAAAAAGCACCGCATTTTTGAGCGCAAGTCTCATGGCGCGCAGGCCGCCCACGCCATTGCAGGCGATGTGAACGGCCACTGGGACGCCGCCAGGGCCGAGGCGCTGGTGAACATGCCCATGGCCACCAGCACCCAGGGGCACGGCACCAACACACGACAAATTGCCGAGCGCCTGCTGCTTGCCGCAAGTTGTCCGCCCTCGCTACTGGTCTCGAAAACAGGCGAGGTGCTGTATATTCACGGCCGCACGGGCCGATATCTGGAACTTCGGGAAGGCCTGCTCACCACCAACGTGCTGGACATGGCCCGGCAAGGCCTGCGCTTTGACCTCGCCACGGCCATCAACGCAGCATCGGTCAAGAATCAGCCCCAGGTGCGGCATGCCGTCAAGGTGATTGGGCATGAGCAGGAAGAGTTTGTGGATATTCTCGTCAGTCCCGTGCAGGTGCCGGAGTGGGGAGAGACCTGTTGCGTCATCACCTTCACCGCGATTCCTGCCCCACGAAGCATTTCCACTGCAGAAATGGACACGGTCCATGAAGACATTTTCCGCCTGCGCATCACGGATCTGGAGGGTTCGTTGCAGCAGTTGCGCGAAGATATGCAGTCTGTTGTCGAAGAATATGAGGCAGCCAACGAGGAATTGAAATCTGCCAATGAGGAATTGCAGTCCACCAATGAGGAGCTGAAAAGTACCAACGAGGAGCTGGAAACCGCCAAGGAGGAGCTGCAGTCCATCAACGAGGAGCAAAGCACCCTGAACGCGGAGCTGCAGGGCAAGAACGAGGAGCTGGCGCATATTGGGGACGACATGGCCAACCTGCTCACCAGCACGCGCATTGCCACGCTGTTTCTGGACAGAGAATTGCGCATCAAACGCTTCACCCCGGCCATGCGGCGAATCATGGCCCTGCGCCCCGGAGACCTGGACCGGCCGGTGCAGGAAATCGCCCTGCACCTGGAATACAAAGATCTAGAAAGCGACGTGCACAACGTACTGACCGATCTGAATACCCTGACACGGGAGCTCAAGGGCACCCAGGGGGACTGGTATCAGTTGCGCATCAACCCGTATCGGACGCTGGGCGACGTCATCGTGGGCGTGGTGGCCACCTTCAACGACATCACCCAGCTTAAGCACAGCGAGATGGAGGCGGAGGCAGCGCGGGCGTTGGCGGAATCCATCATCCAGACTGTCCGGGAGCCGTTGTTGGTGCTGGATGCACAGCTGGTGGTGCAGTCGGCGAACAAGGCGTTTTACATCGCCTTCAAAACGACGCCCGCAGATGTGGTGGGCGTGGCCCTGCCGCAGCTCGGGCAAGGGCAGTGGAACGTGCCGGCGTTGCTGTCCCTGGCGCACGAGGCCCTGAGCAAGGGCACCGAAGTTCGGGACCAGCCCCTGCCCCACGTGTTTCCCAGCATTGGCCCGCTGACCCTGCGCATAAGCGTACGGCCCATTTTGGTTGCAGGCCGTCCCTCTCTGCTCCTGCTCGCCGTTTCGGGTGAGAATATGCAATCTTGAGAAACATGCTCGGTGTCATCTTTTGTACTATCGTAATATAAAATATAATGGTAAAGGATAGGTGGGTTAACATCAGGGGGCCGTATGCCCATGCAAAGAAATAGTGATCCATTGAAACTTCGGCAACTGGCGCGCAACGGTGCATCGCATGGCAACGCTGCCGACATCTCTTCACTTACTCCAAGAGATGTCCAACAGCTCGTGTACGAATTTGGCGTGTACCAGGCGGAGCTTTTGGCGCAAAATGAAGAGTTGCGCGAACTTCGCCAGGATCTGGAACACTCCCGGGATGCGTATGCCACCCTGTACGATCAGGCGCCCGTGGGCTATGCCACCCTGAACCCCCAGGGCCGCATCCAAACCTGCAACCTGACCTTGGGTGTATTGCTCCATACGCCTCGCTCCATCCTGGAAGGCCGCTTCCTGGCCGACTTCATCATCCCGCAGCATCGAGACGTATTCCAACAGCATCTGGCCGCCACAATGGAGAGCGAGACTGTCTACCGGTGCGAGATCTCCCTTCGCCTGAACCCGGACCACCCGGACCACGCGGGCAAGGGTGGCCACGTGCGGCATGCACGCATGGAGAGCCGGTGCCTGCGCCAGACAGAGGAGGCCGAGAGGGCCTGTTATGTCGCCATAATTGACGTCACGGAACGGGTGGAGGCAGAAACCGAACTCAGAAAAAGCGAACAGCGGTTCAAAATCATTGCGGATCATACCATCGGCTGGGAAAGCTGGCTGGATCCGGACGGTGCGTTGCTGTGGGTGAACCCTGCCGTGGAACCGCTGACGGGATATACCGTGGCCGAGTGCATGGCCATGGCCGACTATCCCTGGCCTCTCATTCACGCGGAGGATCGTCAGTCCTTGCAACAAACACTGCGCCAGGCGCTGACGTTGAAAAAATCCTTCAAGGACATCCGGTTCCGCGCAACACACAAGCAGGGCCACGTGCTTTGGATAAGTCTGTTTTGCGAACCAGTGCACGGCAGTGCCGGGGACTTCCTGGGGCTGCGCATCGGCGCGCGGGACGTCACGGAACGCGAGGAAGCGGAGAGACTGCAAAAGGACATCGAGCACATCATCCACCACGATTTGCGAAGCCCTATGATCTCGGTGCATTCCGGCATCCAGTTGTTGCGCGGGGCCAGCAATCTGACGTCTGAGCAGCAGTACATTCTGGAGCAGATAAGCCGCACCAATCGCCGGGGGTTGTCCGTGCTGGACAATTCCATGACCCTGCGCCGCATCGAGGCCGGCACCTATACGCTGCGCCCAACCGCGGTGCAACTGCACGAGGTGGCGGAAGAGGCCATAGAAGAGTTGTCCGACCTGGCCGAGAAGCGCAGCGCCCATGTGGCACTGACCGGTCTTGCCTCGCTCCAGGCCAGAGGGGACCCGCTGCTGTGTCAAACCCTGCTCGTCAATCTGCTGCGCAATGCCTTGGAAGCCTTGCCCGCAGCAGGCCAGCAGGTGCACATCTCCCTGTCGCAGGAAGAAGGCCTGGCCGTGCTGCGGGTGAGCAACCCCGGCGCGGTGCCGGAATGCATCCGCTCTCGATTTTTTGGCAAATACGTGACGTCCGGCAAGTACGGGGGCACAGGCCTTGGAGCGTATTCCGCCCAGCTCATGGCCACGGCGCAGGGCGGCACGTTGGAATTGGATGCGTCCTCCCCGGGACGCACGACGCTTATCCTGAAACTGCCGCTCTACAATGAGCAGGGGGTGACGCCCTCATCGACTGGTGGCCTACCCGTTCGTTTTTGACCAAGAAACATACCCGCAAGGCCGACGCCACAGGGCGGCTTCTCTTCAAAATGCTGGGCGCCATCGGGCAGTTTGTGACGGAAATCCGAGCCGAGCGGCAGATGGACGGCATCCTCAAGGCCAAGGGAAACGGGATCAAGTTCGGGTGCAGCAAGGCCCTTAGCCATCAAGGCGTCCTGGTGCTGCAGCAGAAAAGGGCGAGCGGGCTCCAAATTAAGGAGTTAATGCGAGAGTACGGCCTCTCCAAGGCGACGATCTACAGGCACCTTGGGAACGCGATGGGCTGAGAACAGATTTTTACAACAGAGCCCATTATCATGGCTGCGCCTTGTGCTTGAGCGCCCTGAGCAGTGGCAACAGTACAGGCACTTCGTCCCGGACAATGCTCCAGAGAACGTCATCGTCAATACCGAGGTAGCCGTGGATGAGGCGGTTGCGGGTGGCGATGATCATCCGCCAGGGAATTTCAGCATGGGTAGCGCGGACTTCATCCGGGATATGGGTGGCGGCTTCACCAATCAGCTCCAGGTTGCGCAAGGTGGCGTCGTAGGTCAGCTCGCTGGCCACGAACCCGGCTTGGTCGAATCCGCCGGTGTAGGTGAGCACCTTTTCGGCGAAGCCGATCATGTCATCCAGGTAGAAGCGCCATTCGCGTTGGGTGGCATTAGACATGGGCCTGTTCCTGTTCTATATAGGGACGAAGCTCCGGCCGCAGGGCCTTTTCTGTAACCAGATCGACCGGACAGCCAAACAGGTCCTCCAGGTAGAATTGCACGCCGAAATAGCGCGTGGAGGTGGCCGGGCCGTCAAAGGCGACCAGCACATCCACATCGCTGCCGCTGGTCGCCGTATCGCGGGCGGTGGAGCCGAACAAGGCCAGCCGAGTGACGCCGAAGCGGGCCTGCAGATCCGGCTTGCAGCGGCGCAGCAGGTCAAGAGCTCGCTGTTTATTCAATGTGCAGCCTCCAAGGGCAGTGCATGTTCTGTGTGACAGCATACCCGTATCTGCTGGACGCACGACGGGCATTCAACGCTTTCTACAATATGCTATCTGTTCTGTGGCATGCAACGCAAAATTCGGGGGAGTCTCGCACGCAACAAACGTTTACGCTCAGTTGATGCAATGGTTCATACATTCAACTCATTTCGAAATTTCTTCGATAGCCTGACGACTACCTCATGTCGCAGGGGGAGCGTCCTCGACTCGCCGGACTGGGGGTTGTGGCCGGCGATCAATGCTTGAAGTCCGGTGCCTGCTCCTTGGCCTGGGCCTTTTTCTGATCATGTTCTTGCGCCCCCTCCCGGAACCTCGCCCAAGTCAAGAAGGGCTGCTCTTTCCGGAACTGATCACGCTGCATGCTCGTCCGCTCGTAGAAGCGCTGTTTGACCTCGCGCTCATGCTGTCTCGCCCGATGCTGCAAGGCCGCGCGGTCGCGGCGAGAGACGGGCATCTGGGCGATATCCTGGCGGGTCGTGCGCCAGGAGTCGGACAATCGCTGCGGCCTCGGCCTGGGCGGCATGGCGCAATGTCTCCAGCTCCGTGCGGCGGGTGGCCATGGCCTCCTGCCAGGCCTTGAAGAGCTCGCCGCTGCCGCTGTCCCGGCGGCAGACCTTTGCCTCGGCCATTGCCTCGGACCTGCCCATCATGACCCGGCAGCGGCTCAAGACTTTCTGGCGCGACACCGTGGCCGTGCTGGATGAAGCCAGGCTGTGCTGAGGCGGTCATGGTCAACGGAAATCAGGACAGCACAAAGCCGGGGCTGCCCGAAGGCGTGGGAATGGCGTTGCAGGATGCGCGGTCGTTTCTGGAGGTGCAGCATGGTTCCAGGGTCGATGCGGATGATCCCGTGCTCATGCTGGTGACGCTCCACAACGCCTTTCTCAAGGACTACGGACAGTTGCTGCATCGCCATCATCAGGCCCTGACGGGGCTCTTTGCCGAAAAGGGCGCGGCGTACCTGGCCGAGGTAGGGCGGGCTTCGGACGTCATCGGCAAGGAGTTGTTGGCAGCGTCGGTGAAGAGCATCCGCGAGACGTTCCAGGCGCCCTGAAAGGCGCTCAGAGGCATTTTCCGGCAACAGAGGGAGAAAGTCTCTGGCTTTTTACTTGCGTTGCTTCTTGGCCTGGTTCTGCGTGAATAGGGGGCCTGCTTGATGGGGGGCTGGGGGCGCAGCCCCCAGTAAAGGGCCGCAGGCCCGCAGGCCTGCATGCGAAGCATGCCCCTTATGGGGGGCTGTTTCTTTTTTAAGTCCTCCCCTCAGGGTCAGGATGTGAAGCATGGGCCTTCAGGAGCATGGGCGACTTTGGCTTGTCCAACGTGCAATCAGGTCACACCGAGACGACGAGGACATGGCGCAGGTCTTTCTTATTTTTTAAGTTGTTAAGAAAAGAGTTGTTAGCGGGCTGGGAAGCAAGGCGTGGCAAGGGTTCCCAGACTTTTGTGTGACCTGATTGCACGTTGGGAGGTGACCTGATTGCACGTTTTGCGTGACCTGATTGCACGTCGCTTGTGACCTGATTGCACGTTGAGGGAGGGGTGTTTGTGACCTGATTGCACGTTGCGCGTGACCTGATTGCACGTTGGCCCGTGAATGAGGAGGTGACCCGATTGCACGTTGCAGACCTTGTTAATCCGAAATTACCAATAGACTCCGATGGAGGAACTCTTCTCAATCACGCTTTTTACGATCCCCTGTTCCAGGAGCGGCTTGAGTACTCGCATTTGAAATTTTCGTCTGAACAGCCGCTCTTCCGCATAGCCTGCACCCCAGAGTGCATGCATGCCTTCCCAGGTGGCCCAATAAGGGGATTGGTTGGCCATGAGGAACGCCTGAAATGCCATGGCCATTTGATTTTGTCCGAGGGCCAGGCGTGCGTTCAGGTCCACAAAAGACCAGCTATCGACCCCAAAGAAGGCCCAAAGCACCTTCGAAAGTTCTAAGGCATACAGATTCTGGGTGGTCTCGGCCATGAACCGTGGCGCAAGGGCTTCCTGATAAATATACCTTCTGTCTTTGCCTTCTGCCTTGCCAGTGACTCCAATCCGAAGCTGCGTCCCGTTGATTCTGTCCACAAAGGAATTCAGCCACGCGTAGTCCCGGCTGTTTCCTTGCCGGCGCATACGACGCAAAAATTCCTTACCGTTGAAGGCGGCAACGAGGTCTTCGCGATGCTTGGCAAACTGGATGAGGACAAGCCAGCCCGTCAGGTCGTTCTGATCAAGCTGTGTGTACCGGAAATGCATCTCTATTTCGGGCAGATTGACCACGGGCACGGCTTCCCATTCCGGGAAATGGGGGCGCCTGCCCTTGGCCGTGGGTTTGAAGAGCATGGACTTTGCGGCCAGATTCGGCATGACGCTTTGCTGTTCGTACAGCTTGAGCTGGACGAAGCGATCCATGCGATCTTTCTGCTGCAATTGTTGTATCTTTATGATGCGATCTGTCATCTGGTCAGCTCCAGTACGGCACCCTTCATCGAGGGCGTGGGAGAGGCTGGCGTCAGTCGGATTCGGTTTCTGCCCACGTCAGCCGTACGCCGGTGCGACCGGGCAGGGTCTCGCGGCGCAGCAAGCCTCGCTCCTCAAAGGTGCGGGCAATCTGCAACACCGTTCCCCGCGGCAGGTCCAGATGCTTGGCCAAATCTTCCCACAACGCCTCCACTACGCCATGCCGGCGAAGGAAGTTGGCGACCTTGCGCTGGCGTGGTGTGCGAGGAGCTTTCGGATCTTTCAGACGAAACGGTTTGACGTCTTTGCTGTCAGAAAAAGAGCTGGGTATGCCATCGGATTTGACACCGTATTTCCTGCTTTCAGTATTACTAGGTTTCCTGATTGATTTCGCATCGTGCTGACTATCTGAAATGATGCTGGGATTTATCTCTTTCTTTCTTGAATCAATGCTTTTCTTGAGACGACTTAAGGTGTCAGTTGCCACGAGCATCACCTCCGTGAGAAATGATGTAATCAAGAACGGATTTATACGCTTTGCTGGCAGGATTTTTTGGGAAGACATCCGGCAGTGGGCGGCGCATGATTTCGGCCTGTTCAACGGCCACCCCGCGGGGGATGGTGCGCGGGATCAGGGCGGCGCCGTGCTGTTCTTCCAGCGTCCCAAGGATTGCCCGACACGAGGCGGTTCGAGCCGCATGCAGGGTTGCCAAAATCATGGGCACAATGCGCGGCCGGCGCATGATGCTCCGGACTTCCTGGCAGGCCTCCAGCGTTCGTTCAAGGCCGTCCAACGCAAAACCGGAGTTGGTTGCCGCGGGCACGATAACATGGGTTGCGGTGGCCATGGCGGCAAGGGCCAGGGGCGCAAGGCTGGGAGCCGTGTCGATGACTACATCGCCTCCCGCAGCTTTGGCAGCCTTGCGGATGGCGGCCATGATTGCCGGCAGCCCTGCGTCATCGCGTCTGGCCAGGTCGCTTTCCACCGCGCCCAGGGCAGAAGTGGCAGGAAGGATGGAAATGTCGGGCAGCATGGAGGGGCGCACGCAGTCAGCCAGCTTTGCCTCTCCCGCCAGGAGTTCGGCCAAGCCAGGACCATCCACTTCGGGGGGGAATATGGAGGTGGCATTGCTTTGCGGATCCATGTCGATCAGAAGCACTGGCTTGGTTTTGGCTAGCAAGAACGCCAGGGCCGCGCAGGTGGTCGTTTTCCCTACGCCTCCCTTGTGAGATGCAATGGCAATAATCACCGTAATTACTCCCGGATTTTCTGTCGCGTTTCCTGCCAAGTTTCCTATCAAAAATTAGACTAACATCATGCCGGGCTAGATGTCTAGAATTTTACTGTAAAAAATATATAACACATCGATATCAATCGTGAATTTTATCAAGCATTTTTGCGCAACTTGTTCATACGGATGCTGTATTGTCATGGCCAAAACGCCAGGGAAACAGACTGCCCGTGAATCATCCGTGTTCGCCCAAGCCATAACGGGATCGACGCATTCTGGGGGGACCAGTCACGCGGTGTAGCCGAGTGAGAAAGGACACCGTCGAGGGTGTCCGTTCAAGGGCAGTTGGCGATGGAAAATATATCGCAATATCTTTCTCATTCTCTATCGTGTAGCAATACGTGAAAGTTGCCGCTTTTGATAAGTTAAATATATTGAAATTTTCTACTAAAAATTAAGCCTGAAAATGTAAATAATAGTGTGAAATATATGAGCTTTCATTAAAGATACATTCCAGAATCTTTTAGATTTTCTGTCGGCTTGGTAAGTCCTTGATGCGACAGGATGGCGAGATAGTCTGGCACGGAATAGTGCGGATTGCGCAGCCGCGCTTGAACCTTTCGCACGGAACAGATCATCCACCGCCAGCTGCAGCAGCAGATCGCGCATGGGGGCCGGGTACAGGACATTTGCATCAAGCAGCGCGATACAGGGCGTCATGGATGTCCTGGGGGTCTGAGGCGCTCGTATCCCATGTCCTGCGCCTGGGCCTCGGCAGCAAGCTGATCGAGGATGGCTTCACGCTCGGCGTCGATGCGTTGCTTGTAGGCCAGCACGTCTTCCATGCGGACGCGTCGATGTGTCCCAACCTTGCGGTGGGGAATTTCGCCCGTGTCCAGCAGGCGGATCAGGAACGGGCGGGAGACGTTGAGCACCTCGGCGGCCTGCACCGTCGTCAGCTCGGCAGTTTCTGGAATGAGCGTGACGCCGCGCCCGGCGGCCATCGCCTCCAGGATGTCCACCAGCAGGGACACGGCCCCCGAGGGCAGCTCAAGGGGAGATTCCAGCCCGGCCTCAAGCACCTGCACCCGCAAGGGGCGATTTCCGGCGGCAAGGCGCGACAACATCTGACCGGACAACCGCGCCAGGGCGGCGTCCTGCGCCGAGGGCGGCGGCTGGTGATGGGCGAGATTGTTCATGGCAGCTCCTGCGTTGGTGCGGCATTGAGGAGGAAGGTGGGGGCAACACCCAAATGAAATATATGCAATAAGTGCAACATACGCAGGTGGACGCTGCCTTGTTCTTGAGTGTTAGGGATGGACTGTCAAGCCGTTTCTCCTGACTGGTTTTCTATGGAATAATATTTCGTGTTTATATATGTAAAAAATAATGTAAAAATTAATACATTTAATGATATTTTTTCTGTTGTGAATAGTGCTTTGAAAATAATTTAATATACTGAAATAATAAAATAAATTTTCCAAAATTATTACTAAAAATTGCCATCAAAAACTTCTGAGTATTCTTGATGAATGGACCTGCCGAGTAAGCCGAAAATGGTGCTGCACAATTCGTGACAGCCCCCCCCTCCTCCCTGGACCTCCCCGCCCATTCCCCGCATGGTGGCTTTCGCTTCTATCCACCCTCCGATACACAACACCATGCAAGAATCCGCCACTTCCCTTGCTTCTCCCGCCACCCCGGACGCTCCGTGTCCCGTCGCCGCCTTCATCAACCGCTGGAACAGGTCGGGCGGGGCGGAGCTGGCCAATGCGCAGAGTTTTTTGACCGAGCTGTGCGAGACCTCCTGGCCGAATCTCCCTCTCCCTGGCAACCGTCCGCGCCACCTTCACCCGCGCCAAGGCAGCAGAAGTACGCAGCGTGCTCCAGGCATTCGTGGAAATGGGAAATGCCAGGGAAGTTGCGGAGGATGTGTTTGAGGGGGTGTGATTGATATTGCATTTTTTAAAATTTTGTATATTATAAAGTAAAATACTTTTATATGGAGAGATGCAGGCCATGGATAAAGTTAAAAGATTGATAGCCGCACTTGGGATGATACCTGCGGTTGTTGTGTTTGTCGGGGCAATATATGGAATTTTAAGCTTCACTCTTCCGACTAGTTGGTTTTGTAAAATTGAAGCAGTCAAGGCGCAAAAACTCGGCTTGAACGCAATGGCCTATTATGGCGTCGCAACAAATAGAAGCCGATCTGACCAGGGGCAACTGTTTCTACTCCGTGAAGATGTCGATGCATCAATTGAGCATCTTCAAGTTGGAGATAAGTTGCGTGCGGCCAGCGAAGTAAATTTGGTATCAATCTCCAACTTTGGTGTAGACTTGTATCATGGAAAGGATTGCACCAATAAGCCCACGCTCGAGAAAAGAACTATATCCATACTGCAAAAGGATGAATGCGTAATAGTTGTAAGCGATGAGAAAATGATAATCAGCAAAGAAATTTTAGATTGCACCCCAGGCAACAAGGCAATTTCAGGTGGCTACATAAAAGTTGCTACTACCCCATGCGGATTGTTTTGAGTTGGGCAGACACTTTCTGAATCGAAGTTGACCGCCCCCCTTCATCATCCGCATTTTCGTGCCTGACGGCGATCCCGAAGGCGTTCGGATTATGGATCGCTTGAACTGGACCGGCCTGGGGCTGGTGTTTCCTCGTGCCAAGTGGCCGGACGTGCGCCAGCGGCCGGAGATGTAGCGCCATAATTCCCGATCGGGAAATATATTCTTTTTTTCTGCCATCAAGGCAAAAAAATCCCGAACGGGAACTTTTGCTTGATCTTGCGGTAAAAACGTCCGAGTATTTCCCGAAAGGGAATGAAGTCATGCCAGTTTCCATTCAAGATGCTGCTGCGCTGGGCAAGGCCGTTCGTGCTGCGCGCAAGGCCCTGGGGCTCACCCAGCCGCAGTTGGCCCTTGCGGCCGGTGTGGGCGTCCGGTTCATTGTGGAGCTGGAGGCCGGCAAGCCTTCGGTGCGCTTTGAAACCATGCTGCGCGTGGTGCAGGCCCTGGGCGGCGGCCTGATTATCGACGGTCTGCCTGCGGGTGAAGCAAAGACCGAGCCTGGAGCGCAGCCGTGACGCCGCGGGAGTTGCAGGTCTGGTGGGATGCCCGGCTTGTGGGGACGCTTTCACAACAGGACGGGCGGCTGGGATTCGTGTATGCGGCGCCGTGGCTGGAGTCTGCCACGGCGCGCCCCTTGTCCATGTCCTTGCCCCTGCGCGCGGAGATCTTCGACGACAGGGCCGCCCGGCCCTTTTTTGCCGGCTTGTTGCCCGAAGGCGCCATGCGCGCGAGCATTGCGCGGATGCTGCATATCTCCGCCAGGAATGATTTTGCCTTATTGGACCGGCTTGGCGGGGAATGCGCCGGGGCGGTGACTCTGCTGGAGCCGGGACAGACGCCCGCGGAGGAAGCCACCTTCACGAGAGATGGGGGAGAGGGAGGAGAGGAGGGCGAGCGGGTCCGCTGGCTGGATGACGCCGCCCTGCTGCAGCTCATGGAGGAGTTGCCCCGAAGGCCGCTGCTGGCTGGCGAGGCCGGCGTTCGGTTGTCCCTGGCCGGCGCGCAGGACAAGTTGCCGGTGGTGGTCTGGGAGGGGCGCATCGGCCTCCCCCTGCATGGCACTGCGAGCACGCATATTCTCAAACCGGCCATCGCCGGTGTGGAGGGGAGCGTGTGCAACGAGTGGTTTTGCATGACCCTGGCCGCTCGACTGAAGCTGCACACGGCCGCCGTCCAGGTGCATCGCGTGGCCGGCCGCGCCTTGCTGCTCGTGACCCGCTATGATCGTCAGCGACTGGCCAACGGCACCATCCATCGCCTGCACCAGGAGGATTTCTGCCAGGCCCTGGGCGTGCCGCCCGAGTATAAATACCAAAACGAAGGCGGGCCCGATGCCGCGCAGTGCTTTTCGCTGCTCCGGCAGGCCACGCGTCCCAGCGCGCCGCATCTCCTGGCCCTGCTCGACGCCATGCTGTTCAACGCCCTGCTTGGCAATCACGACGCCCATGCCAAGAATTTCTCCCTGCTGTACGCAGCCCAAGGCGCGGTGCTGGCACCGTTGTATGATGTGCTCTGCACGGCGGTCTATCCAGAGCTGACGGACAGGATGGCCATGAAGATCGGCGGGAGATACGTGTTTGAGGATGTGATGCCGCGTCACTGGGAGCGCTTCGCCACTGCGTCCGGCCTGTCTGCGGCACAGCTCAAAAAGCGTCTCGCAACGCTGGCAGCGCGCCTGCCCGTGCTTGCCGAAACCCTGGTCGCCGAGACGATTCAGCAGGGCGAGACGCATGCCATCCTGACACCTATCCTTGAGGAACTGCACCGACGTTGCGCGTTGACGCGAGCACGGCTTGAGCGGGGGGCATAACTCAAGGCGTTCAGGCGCTCGGGGGCCAACGCCCCAAGGGCACGCCACGCCCCTTTGAACTCATCGCATTCCGCAATGAGCGACAGAAGTTCGGGAGAGGTGTGGATCGTGTCAGAGTTCGGCATGTGCTGCGCTCCATACCTGCATTCATACCCATATTTACCCATAAGCCCTTGGCCGGCGCTGTGTCCGGCCAAGGGCTTAGCGCGGCGCACCCACAGGAGGCTTTCGCCTTGCCATGGGAAAGTCTTGCGTCTCTCAACCTATACTTTTTGCGCCTCACCCCTTGACGTGTCTTTTTCCATGTCTCAATACTATGTTCTCACATTGTCTAAAACGAATAAGCACACCGAGGGCAACCCATGGCCATCGTCGGCTATGCCAGGGTCTCTTCGCGGGGACAGAGCCTGCAAGTGCAGCGGGACAAGCTGGCCCATTGTGACAAGCTCTTTGAAGAAACCCGCTCGGGCGCATCCGGGGAACGACCCAGGCTCAACGCCTGTCTGGAGTATGTGCGCGAAGGCGACACGCTGGTGGTGACGCGGCTGGACCGGCTTGCCCGATCCACCTTGCACCTGTGCCAGATCGCCGAACAGCTCACGCGCAAGAAGGTCTACCTCAAGGTGCTCGATCAGAACATCGACACCGGCGACGCCACAGGGCGGCTTCTGTTCAACATGCTGGGCGCCATCGGGCAGTTTGAGACGGAAATCCGAGCCGAGCGGCAGATGGACGGCATCCTCAAGGCCAAGGAAAACGGGGTCAAGTTCGGGCGCAGCAAGGCTCTGCGCCCGCACGAGATTTTGGAGTTGCAGCAAAAACGGGCGAGTGGGCTCCTGATTAAGGACCTGATGCGAGAGTATGGCCTCTCCAAGGCGACGATTTACAGGTACCTTGGGAAAGCGATGGGCTGAGAACTGTTTTTTGCAACAGTGCCGCCGAGACCATCCCCATTGCACCAGCCATCAGCACGCCGGCTCCTCCAGCTCCCAGGGTTGCAGGGCCATGGGCGTGTAGCCGGCCTGGCGGGCGCGCAGTTCCAGGGGAAGCATGGTGAGCATGGCGATTGAAGTATCTGGGATATCGATCATTTCTGACGCATCAAGGCACAGCAGGTAGGCCTTGCAGACGTCGCAGGCGTCCACGCGGTCGCCGGGGCGGGCTTCGTTGCGCAGGACCGTCAGCGTCGAGGGCTCCTCGTTGCCGCAGGCAGGGCAGCTGATGCGCTTGTATTTCCATTCCGCGGCGCAGGTGGCGCAGCGCAGGTGGCGCGCGCCGCCGTGGGCCGTGATGAATTCGGCGTTGTCCTTCGGCCGCAGCAGACGGGAGAAGTCTGGCCCGCCACCGCAGATGGGGCAGGTGGCCTGCGTCCAGGGCAGGTGGCGGATGAGGGACGCCAGATCCTGGGCCTGGCGCTCCAGCAGCGGCTTGACCAACTGCCAGGCGACAAACCGCAACACCTCTGGCGACACGCCGGCAAGGCGGATATCCTCTTCGTCCAGGGCCAGGGCTTCCAGATCAGCAAAGGGCAGGGCACCCTCTGTCAGGCCTCGTTGCAGGGTGTCCAGCTCCCCGGCCAGGCCGGGAAAGGCCGTGGTCATGGCCGGCAGCAGTCGCTGGGCGGCCAGGGGGAGCAACGGGGCAAGGGCCTGAAATCCAGACTCGGCCAACAGGTAATTTCCCTGGCAGAAATGCGGCTCTTCCACCTGTGGCAACGGTCCCTGCCAGCCGGGGAGCGTCTCCAGCAGCTCGGCCCGGGCGGCCAACAGCGGGGCGACGCTTTCGATCAGTCCTTTCAATTCCGGCAGTTCCCTGGAGAGTGTTGCAGCATCGGCCAGCAGACGGGCCGCAGCGGGAGAAACGCGCGTGGATTCCATGAACATTGCTCCTGATTCGGGTGCGGACGCCGTTGCAAAACGGCGTCCGCACGGGTGGTGTGTGTGTCCGGACCGGACCTTGTGTCGAGCTGGCGGCGGACTGCGCTAGAGCAGTTTAATTTTGAAAAAGGACCTTGCGAGAGGGGAAACCTTTTGCAAAAGGTTCTCCCCTCTCGCGCTCTCCCCTTCCAAAACTTTGATAGTGACCTTGAATCACAATAAAAGTCTTTGGAAAGGGGGCCAGCTATTGAAGGGCGGAAGAACTTTCTTTAGAAAGGTTTTCCCCCGAGAACTTCTTTCAAAGATAGCTTGCCCTAGCCGTGGAAGGTACGGGCCAGGCCCCTCAAGGGATTGGCCCTGGCCAGGAACTGTTGACGCGAGAGCGGCCCGGCAGGTGCGGTCAGCTGGGCCACGGCGTGGGTGTGGTAGCGTTTGGGATCATCCTCCACCAGGAAGATGACGGCCACATCGTCCGCATCCAACAGCTTGGCGGCGGGGAATTCGGCCTTGATTTCGGCCAGACGGGCCTGGGCGACTTTAAGCATCTCCTCGCGCTCGCCAAACTGCATGGCCCCCATGGCGCAACTCTTGACGCACATGGGCAGGCGGTTGGCCTGGACGCGGTCGATGCACATGTCGCACTTGGTGAGCAGGCCGGTTTTCTCGTTGCTTCGCGGGATGTCGTAGGGACAGGATTCCCGGATGGATTCCTGATCGGCCTTGGAGATCTCCTTGGTTTTTTCCGTGAAAATCACCGCGCCTGTGGCTTCGTCCTGGATGACGGCGCCTTCCAGGCTCATATCTGCGGTGTTCTTGCAGGGCGGCGCCACACAGTGGCGGCACTGATCCGGAAAAAAGTACCATTTGACCACGCCATCAAGCAGGTGCTCGCTGAAACGGACGAGTTTGTAGTTATAGGGGTTCAGATCCGGCGGGTTCTGGTGCGTGCCGGTCTGTTTGGTGGCCACGGGCGGATGGTCCTTCCATTCCTTGCAGGCCACCTGGCAGCCGCGGCAGGCCGTGCAGCGGGTGGTATCGACGAGAAACGCCTTGGGCATTTCGATTCTCCTTGTAATCCTACAGTTCCGTGACCTTCTCGCACTTGCGCAGGTTCACCAGGCAGGCCTTGTACTCCGGAATGGTGGTGTTGGGATCGCCCACGGAGGGGGTGAGGCGGTTCACGGAATCTCCGCATTTGGGCTTGGTCCAGCCGAAGGCGAAAGGCATGCCCACCAGATGCACCGTCTTGCCCTGCACCTGGAAGGGCCGGATGCGCACCGTGACCATGGCCACGGCCTGGACCTTGCCGCGCAGGCTTTCCACTTCCACCACATCGCCGTTGTTGATGCCCTTTTCCTTGGCCAGCTCGTGGCTCATCTCCACGTACTGCTGGGGTTCGGCTTCCAGCAGGGCCGGGCCGTTGCGGGTTTCGGAGCCGGAGCACCAGTGTTCCGTAAGGCTGTAGGTGGTGAGTACGATGGGGAAGCGCGGGTCGCCATTTTCGGCCAGCTTGTCCATATCGCTTTCCATCACCTTCATGCAGGGGTTGCTCATTTGCTTGGAAAGCGGGTTGGTTTTGACGGGCGTTTCCGCCGGCTCGTAATGCACGGGGAAGGGGCCATCCGCACGGCCGGGGCCGTAGAGCTGGGAGCGGCCTTCGGTGGTCATGATGAAGGGGTAGGTGCCCTTTTCCATGGCCAATGGCGGCGCGCCGCCGTCGGGGATGTCTCCCACCCATTTGCCGCCTTCCCAGGCAATGACCACGCGCTCGGGGTTGAAGGGCTTGCCGTTCTTGTCCACGGAAGCGCGGTTGTACAGGATGCGCCGGTTCATGGGCCAGGCCCAGGCGAAGCCGGGATACAGGCCGAGCTTGGCCTGCATGGGTGTCTGGGTCAGGTCTCGACGCTTGGCCAGGTTGCCGGCGTCGGTGTAGCCGCCACAGTAGAGCCAGTTCAGGCTGACGGTGGAGCCGTCGTCCTGCAGGGTGGGGAATCCGGGCACCTGTTGGCCCTTCTTGTATTCCGTGTCGCCGATTTTGACGTCTCGGGTGAACCAGCCGTTGGTCTTGCGGCAGACGAGATCCGCGTCGAATGTTTCTGGGAAGTCGGCCTTGACCACTGGATCCGGGAAGGTGCCGCCCTTGGCGTAGAGCTTCTTGACGCGGGTCATCATTTCCACAAACATCTCGCCCATGTTGCGGCTCATGCCCAGGGGCTCGGCGGCCTTGTAGTGCCACATGTGCCAGCGGCCAGAGTTGGAGACTGTGCCTTCCTTTTCCGCGCGATACGCCGAGGGCAGGAGGAAGACTTCAGTTTTTATAGTCTTGGGGTCCACGCCGGGCCGCTGCCAGTTGTCCGTGGTCTCGTTGTGGAACACCTCGCCGATGACCAGCCAGTCCAGCTTGTCCAGGGCCTTGCGGGCCTTGTGCACGTTGGGCATGCTCTGGGCCGGATTGTGGCCGAAGCACAGGCCGCCCTTGATCTGCCCCTTGTACATGCGATCGAAGATGAACAGGTGCGAGCAGTCCATGTCCGGATCGAGTTTGGGCACGTAGGCATAACAGAAGTCGTTTTCCTTGGTGGCGTGCTCGCCGTACCAGGCCTTGAGCAGGCTGACGACGTATTTGGGCCGGTGCTGCCACCAGTTGACGCTTTTGGCGTCCTTGGAAAGCGGGGTCTGGGATTTGATGAACTCGCCCAGGGTCTGGAAGTTGGCCGTGGGCACGTTGTGGTAGCCGGGCAGGTAGCCGTAGAGCAGGGCATGGTCCGTGGTGCCCTGCACATTGGGTTCGCCGCGCAGGGCGTTGATGCCCCCGCCGGCAATGCCGATGTTGCCCAGGAGCAGCTGCACCATGGCGGAAAGGCGGATATTCTGCACACCCACGGTATGTTGCGTCCAACCCAGGGCATAAATGACGGTGCCGGCTTTGTCGGGCTTGCCCGTGGCGGTGAAGGCCTCGTACACGCGCAGGATGTCCTTGACCGAAACGCCGGTAATGCTGGAAACCTGCTCAGGGGTGTAGCCCTTGTAGTGCTCTTTCAGCAGATTGAGCACGCAGCGGGGGTGCTTGAGGGTCGGATCCTTCTTGGGCAGGCCGGCGTCGTCCTTTTCGAAGGCCCAGGCGCTCTTGTCGTACTTTTTCTTCTTGGGGTCGAAGCCGGAGAAGATGCCGTCCGTGAAGGAGAACTTCTCGCCGACGATAAAGGCGGCGTTGGTGTACTCCATCATGTAGTCTTCAAAGTACTTTTTGTTGTCCAGGATGTATTTGACCATGCCGCCCAGGAAGGCGATGTCCGTGCCGGAACGGATGGGCACATGGAAGGTGCTGCGGGCCGAGGTGCGCGAGAATTTCGGGTCCACATGCATGACCACCGCGCCCTTCTGCTTGGCCCGGTTGACAAAACGGAAGGTCATGGGATGGTGCTCGGCGCAGTTGCTGCCCATGATCAGGATGGCGTCTGCGTTCTGAATGTCGTTGTAATGATTGGTCATGGCGCCACGGCCGAAGGACTCTGCCAGGGCCGGCACCGTGGAGCTGTGGCAGACGCGGGCCTGGTGGTCAAAGTGCACGATGCCCAGGGCGCGGATCATCTGGTGCAGCACCGCGGCTTCTTCATTGGAGACCTGCGAGGAGCCCAGATGGAAGATGGACTCCACCCGGTTCACGGTCTGGCCGGCCTCGTTCTTCTGCTTGAAGTCGCGGTCGCGGGTTTCCTTGATGCGCTGGGCGATGCGCTCCATCATCCAGTCCCAGTCTTTTTCCTCCCACTTGTCGCTGCCCGGCGCGCGATACAGCGGCTTGGTGAGCCGGTTCGGGCTGGTATGCAGGGAGCGCAGGGACGCGCCCTTGGCGCACAGGCCCCCGCCGGAGACGGGATAGTCCGGATCGCCCTCCACGTTGATGATCTTGCCGTCCTTCACGTGCACCAGCGTGTTGCAGCAGCAGGAGCAGAAGGGGCAGATGGAGATGAACTCCTTGCTGTCCTCAATCTTCATGGTGGCGGCATAGGCCGACACCGGCGCCGCATTGATGCCGAACCGGGCCAAAGACAGGCCCACCACCCCGGCACTGGTGCATTTAAGGAACCCTCGACGCGACAGTCCCATGGCAACCTCCTCGATTGCGACGCCTCATGTCTGGCGGTGCACCCGGAATCCGGCCTTGGCGTCAGGGGGCCGGAGGTGTGCGCCGGCCTGAGTTGTAGGCTGCCAAAGAAGGTGTGGTCAATGATTAATGCTATGATTTCAGCATGATATATGTATTAGATTAGATACATATCCAGACGGAGGGCATAAAAAAAGCCCAGGCAGAACGCCCGGGCTTTGCAGCCGGGAGATGGCGAACGCTTCGCAACCCGCTCCCCAGGACCGGGGAGCCTGCCTGCGCTCAAAGTGCTGCGGCGGGCAGCATCCTGCGAACTGGTGGCGGCATTGGAGCCTCGTCGCCGAGTATGGCGATATCGGCCGACGTCTCCGCGGCAGGATACGCCCGCGTCGGCCAGGCAAAGAGCGCCTGGGCATTGAGTTGCGCCGTGCGCTCCACGGTCCTGAACCAGGCCCGGAAGGATTCCCGCAACCGCGCGCCCTCCGGTGTCAACCGGCAGCCCTCCCGCTTGCTGCCCACCGGCTCCACCAGCGTCACGCCCAGGGCTTTTTCCGACGCCCTGAGCTTGCACCACGCCGCCCGGTAGGACATGCCCATGGCGCTGGCCGCCTTGCGTAGCGAGCCGTATTGTTCAATAAAATCCAAGAGCAACAACCTGCCCATGCCAAATGCGACCCCCTCTCGCGTCTCCACCCACAGGTGCACGCGAATGGTCATCTCCTGTTCCATGCATTGACCTCCCTTGCCAGCAGAATTATAGGAGCTGGCTATGCTTACGATTTGAAATTTCGATTGTTGGTGGCGCGCATCCGCCATTTCTCCTGGATTGAGCGTATCTCTCCCAGTGAGTTGGGACAATGGCAGTACAAACACTTGTGGAAGATTTGGCACGACGTCGTACACAATCAGTCTTGCATCAACCTAAAATTACGCATGTTTTAATGAGCACGCCATGCCCATTCCTCTTGACGCTCAGAATCGCAAGGGTGTCGCGCCTTTTGCCGGAGCGTGTGAGACCTCGGAACTCCTGAATTTTTCGGAACTCGTGTCCAGCGAGCAAAAAGCCCGCCGTTTTCTACTGGGATTTTGTTGGAAAAACCATCAACGGCATTGCCTGCACTGCAAGGCCCGCAAGCTCTACAAACTGGCAGACGGCCGCCGCCGGTGCGCTGCCTGTGGCTACACCTTTCATGACTTCAGCCGACGCTTTCTGAACGCGTGCAATTTTTCATGCCGGCAGTGGCTGTGGTTTCTGAAGCTGTTCGAACTGGGCGCCACGCCACGGGACATGGCCGGGCAACTTGGCGTGCACTACGAAACCGTGCTCAAGGCCCAGGACGCCGTGCGCCGCGCCCTGCTTGCACAGTCGCTTGATGCGCCGGCTCTGTTCCGCGCCGGCATCTGGCCCGGACCGGGGAGCACCCCGCCAGCGCAGCCGCTGCAGGACGCGCCGGTTTTCGGACTCATCGAACTGAACGGGTTCATGCTCTGCGATCTGCTGCCGGATCTCACGCCCGCGGCCCTGCTGCACTTCAAGACAAATTTCCATCTGGCCACCGCCAGCCTGGGGCAAGTGGTCTATACTGCACCATACCGGCAGTACCTCTCCTTGCTCTGCTGTGGACCGTCCCTCTGGCCGGCGCAGTATGTTCGTCACGAAACCAAGGGCCTGCCCGTGGACGCCAACCGCTTCTGGATCTTTGCCAAACGTCGCTTCGCCCGGCTGCGTGGCATGGCCCCGGCGCACTTTCCGCTTCATCTCAAGGAGCTGGAATTCCTGTTCAATCACCGGCAGGTGCGTCTTTTTCCGCTGCTGGCCGAGGCCGTGTGCGGCGTGGTGCCGCAGGGTTGAGGATCAGGGCAAAGGCGATGGTGCCGTAGGCCGTGAAACTGCGAAAATACTCGCCAAGGGCTGCATTCTGGAACAGGTTCTGCCCGGCCTGGGGGGACACGATAAACAACGCATGAAACAGCAACAGACCCAGAAAGGCATTGCCCACGCCGGCAGCATACAACGTCGCTCCGCCAGCCAGCAGCGCGGCGCAGGAGAAAATGCCTGCGTTGAGGTGCGCGGTGTAGACGTTCATCATACCGATGTTTTGCAAATGAAAGAGCTGTCCGAGACAGGCAATGGTGGTGGACAACATCATCGCCTGCACGCGGACTCCTTCCACATCAAGCCCCAGGAGCCTGGCCTTCTCCACGTCCTGGCCCACCGCCCGAAAATGGCCGCCAATCCGGGACCGCATGATGCCCCGCACACCCAGGGCACACCCCAGCACCACCAGAATCATGAATAGGGGCACCTCCAGCGGGCCAAGGTGAATCAGCCAATACGTATCCAGCCCATGGCGGTACGGCAGCAGATCCACGGTACTGCGCACGCCAACGCCCCTGGAGAGCAGCATCTCCTGATTATACGCCGGAATAAGCGAGCCATATCCCACCAAAAACACGAGCTGATACAGGCAGGTGGCCAGAAAGCCGATGATCATCGTGGCGATCATTTCCTTGCCTTTGACAAGGTTCAGCCCCCGGCCAATGAGCCAGCCCGCACCCAGGGCCAGCAGGCACCCGACCACCGCCGCCAGGCCCAGGCCAGGCAGGCCGCCCACACCGGCATTCAGGGCCAGAAGCACCCCCGTTTGCGCGGCGATGGCTCCCACGCTGATGGCGAAATTGAGTCCCATGCCTGCGGTCAGGGGGATGAGCAGGGCCAGAACCAACACCCCGTTGCGCACGAAGCGAACCATCACTTCATTGCACAGGAAGGCCGCAGACATGCCCGAATAATGCCAGCCGATGACGCACAACAACGCAAACAGCAAGGAAGTAGGATTGTCCTTAATCGCACGACGCATGCTTCATGTCCCCTTTGGGTTCCCGCGGTGCATGAAGGCATACAGAATCACGGCGTTTGTAATGAGCATGCGCAGAATTTCCGCAGATTCCGGGATGAACACTTCATTGGCAATGGGTGCGGACAAGACATAGAGCGACTGAAACAACAATGCGCCCAGGACGGCCTGCGGAATCGTCCCCCGCCCCCCTGAAACCCCGCCAATGAGCATGGCCGACGCCGCTGGAAACGCCATCATCAACGGCGCGTCGTACAGTTCCACAAAGCCGTAGCTCTGCGCATACACAATCATGCCGAACGCGCCGAGGATGGTGGAGACAATTACGGCCGCCAGGCGCGTCCGGTGCACATCCACGCCATGAATGGCCGCAAACAGCTCGTTCTCGCCCACGGCCAGGGCCGCCTTGCCCAGGCGGGTCCGGTAGTACAGCCACAGCAGCAGACAGACGGCCCCATAAAAGGCCAACATGCCGGCCGGAATGGTCAGGGAGCCGAAGCCCAAGGGCAGCGACAGGGGCAACGCGTTGTTCAGGGCCTTGCCGAAGTATGGCCCCAGGCCGATGGTGGGGCGCATCCCGGCACCGCCGATGGGCCAGAGCATGGCCGGGTTGGTAAAGGGTGCGGTGGCCCAGAACAGATTCATCCCCGCCACGAAGGAAAAACCCAGAAACGTGCCGGCAATCTCCTCCCGACCGCGCACCCGCCGCAGCAGCAGTGCATAGCCGTAACCCAGCAACACCGCAGCGGGAACAGCAAAGGCCAGGGCGCCGAACAGGCCGGGCAGCCCGGACAGACGAAAATTCACCGCCAGGCACATGCCCAGCAGGCCGGCGGTGACGGCCACGGGCAGGCCAAAATTCAGCCCCAGGCCGGCATTGAACATGGGAAGCAAGGAGAGCACCAGCACGCCGTTCATGCCCAGGCGTGTCAAGGCGTCGCCCAGCAGTTGCAGGATGTCCATGTCCAGCATCCACGCCGCGGCCAGCAGTCCTGCCAGAAACAGCAGGATGATGCCCTGCGCCGGCGGCACGCGCGGAAATTTCATGCCATCTCCCCGGCAACACCGCACATGCAGCGCGAAATGATCTGCTCGTCCGTGCCTGAAGGCAACACAGCCTGGAGGCGTCCCTCATGCAATACGACAATGCGGGTGCAGCACCGTTGCAGTGTATCGAGTTCGCTGGAAGCCATGATGATGGTCAGCCCCTCCTTGGTGTTGCTGCGCAGCAACTGCCCCAAAATGGCTTCCTTGGCCTCCACGTCGATGCCTCGGACAGGTTCGGACACCAGCAACAGTCGCGGCGAGGATGCCAGCGCCCGGGCGATGCAGAGTTTTTGCTGATTGCCGCCGCTGAGTTGTGAGACCGGTTGCCGCACCGAGGCGCAGCGGATGCCAAATGTCTGCACACACTCTTCGGCAAAACGGCGGGCAGCCCGCTCATCGCACCAGCGCAAGGCCGGCACGGGAAACGGACGAAGGAACCGTCCCCGGCGATGCAGAACGGAAAAGGTCAGATTGTCCTGCACGCTGTGCTGCAACAGCAGGCCCATTTGGCGACGATCTTCAGGAATATATGCCAGCTCGTCGCATGCCTTGCGGCGTCCGGCGTCCGTGCAAAGGTCGATCGTGTCAGATTGTCCGAACAGCGCCTGCCCGCCCGTCGGGCACAGGCCAAACAGCCCCCGCCCCAGGGCCGGGCGGCCATGGCCGGTCAGCCCGGCCAGGCCGATCATTTCTCCCTGGCGGACGTCCAGGGTCATGTTGCGCAACGGCTCGCCGGGCATGTCCACCCGGAAATTCCGCAAGCGAAGCAAGGGGGGGCTATCGTCCAGCCGCTGCGTGTGCAGCGAGGGTTGCGCCGTGCGCAAGGGGCGGGAGGTCATGAGCTCGCAGATTTTCCCCACATCGAAGGCCCCGCCCGGCGCCTCAGCCACCACCTCGCCATCGCGCAGGATGGTTGCCCGATGGCACAAGGCAAAGACCTCCTGCAGGCGGTGCGAGACATAGACAATCCCCACGCCGTTGGCCGCCAGGGTCCGCAGGCAGGCATGGAGGCGTCGCGTGTCTTCTTCATCCAGGGCCGAGGTGGGTTCGTCGAGCAACAGCAACCGCAGATTCGGGTTGATCAGCTCGCGGGCCACCTCCACCAGCAGCTTGCGCCCCAGGCTGAGCGCCCCTGTCCGGGTTGCAGGGGACATCTCCAGCCCCAGCTGTTGCATGGCCAGGCGCGCCCCCTCGTCGTTGCGCTCCCGGTCCAGGGCGGCAAATCTGCGTCCCAGCACGCGCGCGGTCCAGGGCCGCACAACTTCACGTCCCAGGGCGATATTCTCCCCCACAGTGAATTCCGGGAGCAGCACAGATTCCTGATGAATCATGCCCACGCCCCTGGCCATGGCCTCGGCTGGCGAGCGGGGAGAAAACGCCTGCCCCTGCAGGCGAATTTCCCCTTGAAACCCGCGAGAGCCTCTGCCGTGCCCCAACTGGATGCAAGGATGCCCGGCCAGGATGTGCAACAGCGTGCTTTTGCCGGACCCATTCATGCCCAGGAGGCCGTGGATTTCGCCGGGCGCAACCGTCAGATGGACGCCCCGCAAGGCGTGCGTATGGCCAAACGACTTGGAAATATGCCGGAGTTCGAGCAGGTGGCGGGGCATGGGAAACGCGCTGCGCGGCACAGCCACCGCGCAGCGCTGGAGGATGCGGGTTAGTAGATGATGGAATCCATGATGATCAGGTAGTAATTGTTGATCCCGTCCTTCATGGGGCTGAAAGACACCTCCACCCCGGCCACCTTGCGAGCCAGGGCCGAGAGAGCGGCCAGATCCGTGAGGGACATGGACCCTTCGATGGACGCGCGGGCCGCTTCCACGGCGAATTTGGGGAAGAACACGCCCACCGGCACCGGCCAGGTGGAGAGCCGGCCAGTCACATTGGCCTTGGCGGCGCGTTCCTTGATCTGGGCGTTGATCTTGTCAAAGTCGCCGGCATCCTCAGGCTTGATTTCCAGGCCCATGGCCGCGGGATAGCCCTGGGTGGGCGTGGGGCAGCACTGCTCGGGCATGATGAACCCCAGTTCCAGGGCCTTGGCGATGATGACATCCTGCATGGGGCAGTTGGTGCCAAAAATGGCGGTATCCTTGCCATATTTGGTTATTTGCCGCGGGATGTCCTCCTGGAGGAACTGCAGCATGGCCGCGGGGCCGTTGCCTGCCTGGGGGTCCGGGGTGCTCACTTCCACAAAGGTCATGCCCAGCTTTTCGCAGGTGGCCTTCATGGCGTCGCGGCGCTTCACCAGGAGTTCCTTGGTCATGTGCGTGGGGAAGGAATAGTGGATGAACGTTTTGGCGCCCATTTTCTGGGCCTTGGCAGGGATGGTCTCGCCGCGCCGCAGCCAGTCGGTATCCAGGGCCAGATCCACATATTTGGCCATCATGTCCGGATCGTCCCAAATGGGCGCGGTGATGAAGCGCATGTCCGGCCGCTTTTCCTTGACCTTCTGAATGGCCGGCAGGATGCCCGAGTACCCGGCGCAAATCACGATGGCCTTCATGGCCGGATCGTCAGCCAGGCTAAGGATTTGCGTGATGGCCGTTTCCTGCTCGGCAGAGAAATTTTCCGGCAGGGTGATGTGCTTGATCATGCCCGGATAGGCCTTGGCCGTCATCTCGGCCCCGCGGAATTCATCCTCGCTGGCGGACAAGGTGGGCGTGACCACGCCTATTTTGTACTCCGCCGCCAGACACGGTCCCACAAGCAGTGTTGCGGCCAGCAGGCATAGAGCCAGCAGACCGCCAAGCAACTTCGTCATGCACATCCTCCAAACTGGTTGAGAGTGCAACGCAGCGCCCATTCAGCGCAGCATTTCAAGAAAGGCTTCGACCCGCACCCGGAGTTGTTCCACATCGCTTTCGGAATAGTCCGTCTCGATTTGCAGATACGAGACGCCCTTCGTCTGCATGACATGCCGCCGGACGCTGAAGGCCTCAATGTTGTAGGTGTGGCAGGCCTGCCAGATCAGTTCCACCACGCCGTCGATGGCAAAGGCGTCGATGAGTTGCCCCAGCAGGTCAAGCCGTGCGGCATTGGGCGTCATGCACGGGCAGGCCACGGCCAGGGAGCTGCGCGCCAGGGCGCGCAAGGGGTCGTCCCGTTCGTCCACCTGCAGCCCGGCCGTCTTGAGCCCGCCGCAGTTCTCCATGGCAACCACCACGCCCCCGGCATCTTCGAGGAGATGGAGCACTTTTTTGTTGGTGTTGGGGCATCCGGTCAGCAGGATGCGCGGCCTTGCGCGCATGTCGCGCACAAACGCGTCATCCAGAGCCCGGGCGCGAAGCACCTCCGCGGCCCTGGCCATCTCGGCAAGCCGGCCGGGAAGATCGATGTCAAAGCCGGCCGAATCGGTGATCACCGCCAACTCGCGACCAAAGGCCAGGGGTGTTTCCCCTGCATTCAAGGCATACAGCTCCCGCGTGGTGCGCCGCAGGGCATTGTAGCGCCGGATCTGCTCGCGCAGGGCCTCATCCGTGACGATATTGCCGGTGAGCAGTTCCACGGAGGCCTTGGCCTTGTGCAGTTCCGCGTGCCACTGGTCCAGCGCTTCGGGATTGCTGGCGCTTTGCGGCAGCAGCATCACCTGCAACGGCTTGATCTCGGCCAGCAGCTCAAACATCTTCTTCTTGCCGTCACAGGTGGCATCGGCAAGGATGAAGTCGGTATCATGGAAATAGGGGCACTGGTCCGTGATGGCAAAGCCGAAGCTCGACTTGATCAGCGGGCACAGGTTTCTCGGCAGGGACTGCTCGGCGGCCGCAATGGGACGCTCGCTCCCGGCGCACAACGACACCGGCAAGGCCCCCGCCGCGGCAATCAACTCCTTGGGCATGAAGGCGCAATACACCGCGCCGACCTTCCCTCCGCCTTCCTTGAACGCGGCTGCCGCCGCAAGATTGCGCTCCACTCGTTGCTCAAGATACGCGGCGTCGAATCGTTCCATAGCGTGCTCCCCCCAAAATGCCGCGACGGTGAGGCTGGCAGGGAACGGCAACAACGCAAATCATCCCGTCAGGCAGCTGGAATTCCCTTGGTAACAAGGGGAAGCGCTGGAAACAAATCGTTATTGACTCATTTTATTTATCTTATCCATCAATTTATCTGATAACTCGCGAAAGCAACTCCTGCTCACAGCGTCAGGCAGCAAATGGCCCTGACTGTCGCTGGCAGGCGCTGGGAGACTGGTTCAGGTTCTACAACCACCGCCGGCCGCATTCGGTCTTTGACGGCCATCGGCCATGGACCTATATTTGGCCAGCCGCTCATGAGGGGGGCATGCCCCCCTCCTGGCTGCTCCGGAAACGGCACCCCAGGAAGAGAAAAGAGGCGACGCGGCATAGCCCGACACCCCGGGCTCCACCTTGCGAACGCCGCGAAACTGTCCAGACTACCGGGACTGCTTCTGTCCCTGCCTGTTCAAGTTGCGCGCGCGGTCGCTATACAGTCTAAGCTGGTCGAATTTTGCCCGGTACTGCCTCAGCTCCTCCATGCTCAGCCCCGGAGGCTGAATGAAAAACTGCTGCGCCCCTCCACGCGATCCAAGTATCACCTCACCTTTCCATGCTTGGCTGTCATCGATGAGCAATGTGCCGTTCCTTTTGGCCTGAGCGTGGATCCGTGTTCCAGGATACGGCACTAGATTGAAGACGTCGTTCACATCGAGCTGCAATTCGTGGATCATGGCTATGGTCTCGTCCAGTGTGGCAGGCGTATCCTCTTCAAAACCCATGATGAACGCCCCATACGTGAATAAATCGTATTTTTTGTACAATTTAACAACATGCTTGATGGTGTCGTCACTTATTTTCTTTTCTATAATCTTGTTTCGTAGGTAGCTGCTTCCAGTTTCAATTGGCACGCCCACGGCGCAGCCTCCAGCCCGCACGAACGCCTTGACAATGTCTTCATCGACGGCATTGAGATAAAAGCCAACCGGGGCGGAGAGCTGGATGTCGAAGCCTGTTTTGTAAATTCCATCGCAAATAGCGATGAAGCGATCCTTGTGCAGAAGACAATTCTCGTCGTAAAAGCAAAAGAAGTTTTGCCCAAACTCTCGCACCAGGAATTCAAGCTCGCGGACGACTTCGGCAGGCGATCGCGGGCGAAACCCTCTTCCGGACATTGAATGCCCCATGCAAAAGCTGCAGTTGAAGGGACAGCTCCTGGAAGTAAGTATTGGGGCCCGCATGTTGATCTGGTGCCCCTTGGGGTTGTGCCATGTCGAAAAATTACTGTGATAATTAGAAAAATCAACAAGATCATAGGCCGGGAAAGGCCAGGTGTCGAGGTCTTGAATGTATGATTTCCTGGGATTTACCATAATACTGCCGCTTTCTTTATCAACATACGCAAATGATTCAATATTCGCGTACGCGCGTCGGTCACCGGCGGCGATGGCCTCTGCCAGCGCCACGACCTGTGGTTCTCCTTCGCCGAGCACGATGCAATCAATTTCCGGGCAGTGCTCAAGTATTTCGCGGCAATGCCACGTTGGGTGTGCTCCGCCAAGGCAAATAGGGGTGTTCGGCACTTCCTCGTGTATGACACGAGCAAGTTGTCTGATTTGTGGAAAATCCATGGTGGCACGGCAGCTAATACCTATATACCCCGGATCAAGCTCGCGGATTTTGTCCAGCAGCAAAGTGCGATAGTGCTCTTCCGGCTGTACGCCCTCGGGAACACGGACCGCGGCAAGATCGAGAATAGTTGGAGCGTGGCCTGCTTCACGGAGCACGGCGGCAAGGTAGAGCAACGAGACAGGCAACCAGAGAGTCGATTGCATCGTCAATGCTGGCATTCTGGGTGCGACAACGAGAAGAATGTTCATACTGTCAATCCCTATGTAGAAAGCGATGAAGTCCCCGCTACGATGCAGAAAGCGTTGTGAGCAAGGCAGTTGTTAAACAAGGAACGTAGGTGGCACTTTTCAATCGCTGGAAATGAGAATTTTCAGGGGCACAAATTGTGCGCTGTTGTTCTATCTCAAGCAAGGGTTCGTGCCAATTCGAAGACCCTGTCTCCAGGAACAACCACCTCGCGACCGACCAACTGTTCCGCTGCTTCTGGGGTCATGAATTGCCTTCTCCACTCGGCTTCCACAGCCGCAGGGCCCTGCTTGAAAATTTCGGCAAGGCGTACCCAATGCCAGCCAAGGTTGGGATTTCTGTTTGCAGGCGCGGCGTCGACGATCATCGAGACAGCACGCATCTTGATTTCAAATCGAGCGAGTGTGGTGAAAGCGATATGAGCAATGACGATATCAGTCGCGACGGAAGTCGGAATACCCTGTTTGTTCACCCGGTTGATGACCGCATGGCCGCCTACGTTGAAATCAAGGGACTCACAGGCGCGCATGCAGCATTTTGGCCCCACGCGTGTAAGCACCCAGGGTATGCCTCCAAGGGTGCTGCGCTCGGCCGGGTCAATGGTCACCGGAAATACGGCCAGTGGGAGTTCCCGCAACGCCATTGTTGACGAGATGTCCGCCTGCGCCGCTGCTTCCGGCGTGGGCCAGACAATATTATAGCGCGGCGCTGTGATTGATGCCGTCTGGGTCTCCTTGGCCACGGCCTCTTTGAGCGATCCGCGTTGCACAAGCCAGCGTTCGTCGGAATCGATTCGGATGATCCAGTCGGCGTCGTATTTCCTGCGTGCCAGATCCAGTGTAGCCCGCTCAGCGTCCAGAATTTGTTCCAGGTTCCCCGGAAGCTGCACAACCGTGATATCGGCGTGCTCCCGTTCCAGGGTCTGCAGCAGCTCTGGCGTGTTGTCATCCGAATGCCAATGACAGACGATGAACGCATCCACGCCCATGCTTCTATGATGGGCAAAGCATCCAATGAGATCATGCGCCGAGTTGCCTGCTATCACTTGCGCAACCAGTTTCATTTCGAACCCGCGTCTTTCAAATTGTTGTCACGAAACCTTATCAGGGTGTTGAAAAAATCCTCCATGGACTTTTTCAATCCAGAAATCGCTGAAGTGAATTTAATGATTTCTGGCAGAATCATCGCATCCGGCGCGCCGTCCTGGAGTGCAATGTACGTTATTTAGCGAGCTGTTATGCTCGTATAAATCAATGTCCATGGGGGCCCGCATTGTTCGGCGGATGTCGGCCTGGATCTCCCGAGGATCCACGGACATAAGTGCTGGCAACAGCAATGGAAAATCCCCTCCATACGGTGGCAGGAATTCGAGCTGCAGCCCTGCTTGTTCGAAGGCCTGGGAGTCATAGAGGCTTCGGCCACCGGGGGCGTTGAGGTATTCCGTTCCCTGCAGCGCCTTGACAATGGCGATGATCCGATCCTGGCCGCGGACGTCGGGCGGAAGCTCCAGCGTCGACGCCAGGATGATTTCGGGTCGCAGATCCAGCAAATCCGCGACAAGATGCACACCGGCTTCGATAAAATCCATTACCCGCAGCAGGGGGGAGCCCAGGAAGGCCCGGACGCGGTCCGAGGCAGGCCCGGAACCAGCGGCCAGCCAAGGATGCCGGTGCAAGCGAGCATCAAAGGCCGATCGGGCATCGGCCGCAAAGGCTAGGTCGCGGATGCACGTCTCGCGCGGCTGCCGAGCCAGGGGCAGGGTAAGCCATTGCGTTCCCCCGGCCGGGGCCGGGACTTCAGTGCGGTGCACCCGGCCACGCCGATTGAACTGGACGCAGTCGAGCAGCACAAAACAGTCTACGCCTGCCAGAAGGCGGAAGTAGCCGGCATAGGGAAAAAAGTACGGCTGCATGACCGCAATGCGTCGGCGGATCCGGTGGGCATGTCTGCAGGCCATGGTCACGATCGTCCACGGTCTGGGATCTGTTCAGCACCGGAGACCGGCTCGGCCACTGCATAGCCAAAGCCGGCACGACCAAAGCCATTGCCGGTGTAGAACATGATGTGCGAATCCCGGAATGGGACGATGCAGCAATAGGCCTGCATCCAGCCGTCCCAATCATCGGCTGTCGGTACCGGGGTGAACACCACCGGCTCTATCTCAGCTGGTCGTATCGTCTTGCCGTGCAGTGGCGCATGATGCAGACGATAGGCTTCCCCAGAGGTTGGCTCGCGAAAGCGATTCGCCCCACGGACATCGAAAAACAGCCTTGGCCGCTCCGAGGCGACGAACCATGGCCGCCCGGCAGCGCCAATTCCCTGTTCCGCAAGGGCAAAAACCGGACCGGCTGGCGTCCAGTGAATGCCATCAGGAGAATGGGCGCAACGCAGGGAATACTGTGGATTGACACGGCCCTCGAACGATGTCCATTCAGTACCGCCGGCATACCACATTTCGAAGCCGTCAGGGTGGTGGACGACCATGGGGCTGTGGGCGAGACCGGCATCGTCTGGTCCGGCAGTCAATACAGGGGCCTCGCTCACCTTGCGGAAACTGACGCCACCATCCTCGCTGATAGCCAGCCCGATGGCTAGTTCATACGGCACATCCTGGCGCAGACGCATGCCGGAATACCACAACAGGATGCAGCCATCGACCGCGAGGACGCACCCCGGCATCAAGCCGGCGCTGTCGAACGCTCCGTCCCCGCCGCGTTCAAGTCCGGGGCACTGGCGAAACGCCAGGATATTCATGGCATCCGATGGATCGACGTCCACGCACAAGGCATCGCTTTGTCCCTGCTCGTTGCATGCGGAAAACCAGATACGCCAGCAGTGCTCGTCGCACGGCAGGCAGACTGGGAGTCCGACACGGCTCTTGTTCCATGGGAGATACTCTGCCGGGCCGATGATGCGGCGCATCCGCCGCCAGACCGTGGCCACATGGCAGGACATCAGAACAGCCTCCGTATCCGCCGGCTGGAATACGGCGCAATGCGGGGGTGCGGCGTAGGGGGCGTCACACTCTCCGGGGGGAGGTCTCTTCGGATGATGGCGCCCATACCGACAAAACTCCAGGCTCCGAGCCGCACGCCATAATTGACACCGCCACAGCCTGCGATGAGGCAGCCCTCCTCAATGACCACATTGCTCGCCACGCCGACATGCCCGGCCAGAAAGCAGTGGTCCTCGATCCGCGTATGGTGGCCAATGTGGTTGCCGCTCCAAAGCATGACATTATTGCCGATGCACACAAAGGGCTGCAACGTGTTCTCCTCCAGGATAAAACAATTCTCGCCAATGGACTGCGCATAGTTATGGCAAGCGGGGTGAATGAAGGAGGTGAAGGCGTAACCGCGAGCCTTGCCTTCCAGGTAGCGCGCCCGGCGAAATTCGTTGAGCCTGCGAAAGCTGAGGGGACCAAGCAGTTGCACCTGATCCGGCGGGAAATGGCGCTCAAGGTCCTCCCAGGGGACCAGCGGCCGACCGGCAAAGGTCTCGGCTGTGCAGTACGCCGCATCCGCGGTAAAGCCGACGATTCGATCCGGGCCATGAGTGTCCATATAGACGCGTGCGACATCCGCGATCTGCCCTGCGCCAAAAAGCACCACGTCAGCCATTGTTGCCCTCCTCGTCATGACCTGAAATTCCCCGCAACCCTGCATCAAGAGCGGCCACGATTCGAAAAATCTCCTGCGTCGACAGATCGGGCGCCATGGGCAGACCAATGAGGCAACGGCCCAGTTGTTCCGTATTGGGCAGCTCGTCGCGGGGCGCGCTCCGGAACGCAGGTTCCAGGTGCAGGCCGGGGCCATACCAGTGCCTGTATTCTATGCGTGCTGCGTGCAAAGCGTTCTCAACGGCCGCCGCCTCGACTGCATCCCGGGCATGATAGAGCGTGTAACAGGAGGCGATGCGAGGGGCGGTGACGACTCGGTCTCCACACCCTGCCGCTTCAGCCTGACGCCGATACGTGTACGCCGCCTTGTCGAAGGCGGCTTGCGTTTCGGGCCAAGCCTCCAACGCTGCCAATCCGACGGCGGCGTGATACTCGCTCATCTTGCCGTTGGTCCCTGGCATGCTGCTGATGCGTTCGCCATTGAAACCGAAGTTCAGCGCTGCTGTCGCACGATCGAGGAGGCCCCGGTCAGCACAGACCACCGCTCCGCCCTCGCCTGTGCTGAAGGTCTTGGTCGCATGCAGGCTGAGGGCGACCGGAACCTGTCCGACCAACTCCCCTGGAAATGCGGCTAATCGTTCAAAGGTGGCGGCGCCATCGATGACCACGGGAATACCCGTGTCGCGAGAGAATGCCGCCCATGCCGCCTGTTCGACGCCCTGCCCGTAAGGAGCCACCGCCAGAACCAAGCCCACCCTGTCCAGCGCGGGATGATTTCGGGCCATGGCCGGCTCGAAGAGCCAGGAATTGACGTCCACATCAACAAAATACGGCTGGTACCCGGCCATCTCGGCCGCATTGGCTGTGGCGACGAAGGTATGGGCCGGACAAAGCGCCAACGGACGGTCCGGACTCGCCCGTCCGGCACTGGCAAGAATCGCTCCAAGCAGAGCCAGGGTGCCGGAGACAGCGGGGCGTACCCCGTCCGCCCCAAGGCCCAACGTTTCCGAGAGGCGCTTCGCGAACCGTCCGACCAGGCCGCCGTAGTTGGAATACTGCCGGGTCTGGTCGATTATCGCAAGAAATGGGGCGAGGCGTTCGGCGGTTGGCAGGGCCGGGCGAAAGACAGGGATCCATGCAGCCTGTGGGGGAATTGGCCGGCAGACGGCCTGCCGCGACGCCGCTCCCGGCTTCACCGCGTAGGCCATCAGTTCATAGAGGCCATAATCGGCTCGGAACCCAATGAAACGTCCGGCCAGTCGGTGAAGATATTCGGCAAGCTCATCATATGATACATGGAAGAGATCCTCGCGCTCCCAGTCGACGACCTTCGACATCACATTAAAGATGATGCCGCGGCGGGCCTTGGGCCATACCCGTTCGAGCGTCGCGGTCATGAAGCGGAACATCGTCGCGTGGCTGGCACTGTTTTTGACTGTAAAGAGGCCATTGGCGAAGATGAAATCGCAATTGATTGCTTGCAGCAGCTCATCTGAACACTGCAGGACATCGAGCTGCAAAAAATTGGCTGCCGGAAACTTCTCGGTGGCGTACTGCAATGCGGCAGAGGACAGATCGACGCCGGTATACGAAATGTTGTCGAGGCCGTTCCGCACGATGTGGCCGTACAATTCACCAGTGCCGCAGCCAAGATCGCAGACCGTGACAGAGTCACCTCCGCCAAATTGCGCAATGATTTCGCATCCGATACGGAATCTGCGTCCGCGGTCCGTCTCGTTCGGCCAGCCAGCCCCGCGCGCAGTGTCCCCATGCTCCGAGAGGCACGTGTCGTAAAATCGCAGCAACTGTTGTGAAAAGACATCAAGGTTCATCATAGCCATATGTCGCACCGCAGTTCCAGGGGCCGTGTGGCCTAATCGTGTGGCCTAACCGTGTGCCCTCAACCGCAGAGAGACGCATTCCGGCGTGAATTTATCTGTCTTATCAATGCCTTCATTGTCAAGCGGAATTCCCCGGGCGAGCGGCAACTACGGATCGCAGTTTGCCAAAAAAAACCCGATGCGGTGGTATGGTCGGAAAATCCTGTCCAAAGCAGACGAAAACCCATCTTCCTGTATAACACTGTGCAGTGTATGCTACTCATAGCGTGCGCCGCAGCCACGACAGACGTTCTTAAAGACTTGGTAGCGGCTACAATTGGAGCAATGCATACCATTGCCTCCCTTTCCATCATTGGCGGGCACAGTCATGGTGTAATCACAACGGGAGCAGTTGCGGCCGGTGGGCGTCGTATGAAGGGGTACTACCAACGAACGTGCCGTTTGGGGCAAATTGACTTGATTGGTCTGAAATATAGATTGCGATTCCCCTCGTTTGCGCAATGAGTCTCCCTCTCCCGAAGGAATTGCTCAGGCGCTACGGAACTCCCCCACAAATCTGCCCTCGCTATTATAGGCGTCTGCAGGGGTGAGGCAGGATTGACTACGGTACGCAATCACGCGTAGTGGAAAACGGAAAAAGCGTGAAGCAAAGGACCGCGACGTGAACATGACGGGTCAAACGTCCCAGCGGGTCGGCGGTGGCGGCGCCGCGACGAGCGCTGGCATCCTGTTTCAACAACGCTTGGGCGCGCTCATCGGCTGCAAACTTTTGGCCCAGCGGCCATTACCCGCGATTCTCGAGCTGGGCGACGCCACACCCGTGTGGATGCGCTTTGAAACAGAAGCGTCGGTCGATGATATGCTGATTGCAACATCCGCAGACGGCTTTGTTGCAATACAGGCAAAGACCGACGTGTCGCTCTCATCAGATCCGGTAAGCCCCCTGGGCAAGACGATAGCCCAGTTTGTCCGGCTTTGGCTGGCTTGCCTGTCCGGCGATGGAACACGGCAATGGAAACGTCCACTGGATCCGCATCTTGATCGTCTGGTGCTGGCCGTTGGCCCAACTGCGCCTAAAACGGTGGTGCTCACGCTGGCGAATGCCCTTCGACTCGCCTCGCAGCCGGGCGGCGGGGCGCTGAATAAGGAGCAGACCAAAGCCTTTTCGCAGTTCTCTGCCGTTGTCGAAAGCACATGGAAAAGCACCACCTCCGCGCCGTTGGAGCACGGGTTCGCCAACACGCTGGCAGGCTTGGTTCGAATATTTCAGTTCGATCCTGCGAGTCTCGAACAGGAAGCTGCTGCCGTGTTCCAGGCCTTCGACACCCCCCACACAGCACATGCCCGGGCGTTGGTGGCTGGCCTTGTGGCGCTGTGCGGCGAGTTGATGGCGCAGCGCGGGGGAGTGGATTTTACCACGCTCCGCAGGGACCTTTTTGCGCGGGGTCTGACGCTGCCGTCACCGCCGAACTTCAAGCGCGATATCGAGCGGCTGCGCAACCATAGCGCTGAAACGGCCAAGATGCTGGAGCGCTACGAGACGATCGAGGCGGCGGACGGCCAGCCTGTCACAATCAAGCGAGAATGCGAGGAGGCGATCCTGGCCGCGGCGCTTGAGGGGCCGTTCCTCATCGTGGGCGAGCCGGGAGCCGGGAAAAGTGGCGTGCTGAACGCGCTTGCTCGCGAGCTGCGGGCTCGCAAGCATGACGTGCTTGAACTGGCGGTCGACAGGCATTCGGTCGAGACCCTCGAAGGCCTCAAGAATGAACTTGAGCTAGAGCATGGGCTGATTGAGACCCTCGACGCCTGGGACGGTGCAGGTCCGGGCTGGCTGATCATCGATGCGTTGGACGCAGCCCGCGGGGATAAAGAGGAAGGCGTCTTTCGCAAGCTCATTGAGCGCATCATGGAGCGGAAAGGACGCTGGCGTGTCATTGCCTCCATACGCACCTTTGACCTGCGGATGGGGCAACAGTACCGAACGTTGTTCAAGGGAGCCCCGCCTGCGGCAGATTTCCAGGCGCAGGGCTTTCAAACCGTTCGGCACGTGCAGGTGCCGTCCTGGTCTCCCACCGAGTTTCAGAAGCTGCTCGACCAGACACCGGCCCTCCAAGCCGCGCTCAAACATGCGCCCCCTGCACTGCGCGATCTTGCGGCAGTCCCGTTCAACACGCGTCTGCTGTGCGAGTTGATCAAGGACGGCCTGGTCACTGCCGACTTCTCGCACATTGCTTCGCAAACAGCATTGTTGAAGCTTTACTGGGATCACCGCGTCAATGCGCTCGGGGCTCCTGCAAAAGCCTGCATTCATCGCATGGTGCATGAAATGGTCGAGGGGCGAGTCCTTCGGGCGGCTTTTTCCACAGCGGCGGGATCTGAGCCGGCAACCGTTGATGCCCTGAAGCGCAAGGGAGTGCTGGTCTCGATTAACGGTGACCGCCAAATTCAATTCCGCCACCATGTTCTTTTCGATTATGCCGTGTCCCGAGAGTATCTGGATCCGGAACAGTTGGTAGATGGCTCGCTCAGCTTCCCCAAGGCTGACGCTCGCGGGCTGATGCTCGCTCCTGCGTTGGCATTCGTGCTGCACGAAATCTGGGATGCCGACCAAACCCGGGCGAGGTTCTGGACAGCGGCGGCTCGCATTCTGGCCGACGGGAACGGCGACCCGGTGATCCGTGGCGCGACCGGGCGGATCTGCGCCGAATATCCGCTGTCGCCGAGTGATGTAGCCATACTTGCGCAGCGTGCTGTCAAGGCAGATGATCTTGCGGTGCAGGCACTGGTGCACTTGAGCGGCGCACTGGCCATCCGGCTCGAAGACCATCCGGAAACGCCCCTTGCGCCATGGGTGCGATTGTTGCGCGATCTTGCCGCGAATGTGTCTCCGGTCTCCGAAGTCATGCGGTTCTTGCTGCTCTGCTTCCTCGGGAAGGTTTCCGACGAGCAGGAACGCGCAGATCTTGGGATCGCAGCCCGCGCGCTGCTTGACCATGCCTTGACCCTCGACGAACCCCGCAATCTGGTCATCGCGGCGATCAACTTTGTGGGCGGCACCTATGACACCGATCCGGAGGTCTCGCGCTGTCTGCTTGAACGCGTCTTTGATCCTGCCCGCCTTGAGCGCTTTGCCCCCGAGGAGGTGCCGGCGCTGTGCCGCAGGATAAAAGAAATTGCCACGCATGATCCTGCCTTTGCCCGGCAGATCTATCAGCACGTCTTCGCATACGTCGTCACAGATGATCGCGAAACCATGTTGGGGGACAGCCAGATCTTGGCCCTGCGCTCCAATGCCCGCCAGGATTATGAATCGGCCTGCCATGCGCTCACCGAATTTGTGCCCACGTTTCTTGCGCTCCATCCCAAGGAAGCGGTTGATGCGATTCTTGAGGCCACCGAAGCCTATGTCGCGCGCGAGAATCCCCGCAAATCCGAATGGCTGGATGTCAGCATCACGCTCGAATCACGAACGGTCCGGCTGCGCGAAGACTGGAGCTACATCTGGGCCAGCGACCCTGATCAGGAATCTCGTGATGATGGCGAGGCCCTCGTCAAGACGCTGCTCGACTATCTGCGAAGCAGCGACGCAACAGCAGCGCGGCCGGTTGTGGAATGCCTTGTCGAGAAAGCAAGCCTCGCCATCTTTTGGTCCCGCCTGTTCATGGTCGCAAGCGAACGGCGCGACGAAGTGCTGGATCTCGTGCTGCCCCTGGCGATGCAGGAGGCCTTCCTCACACTGCCCGACACGTGGAGGGATGCCGTGGACGCAGTGGCCGCCGGGTATGATCGGCTGAGTGAATCAGCGCGTCGAGACTTCGAGACAGGAGTGCCCGCATTTGACTTTTCCCGACTCCAGTCGCCGGATGGCGCTCGCGAGAGCTTCGAGCGCTGGCTGTTCGGTGCAATTGGGCGGGAACGGCTGCTGACCGACCACGCACGGTCCGTTGTGGATGAGCCAAAGGCCGCGGACGATGTGCGCAATGAACGACTGTATACCATCCACAGCATTGATGGTTCCCCAAAGCCCTATGATTGGATCCTTGAGCTCGACCGCGACCTGCCTGCCAACCAGTCGCTGATGGCGGCGATTGACACCGTCGAGGACCAACTCGAGCTTGAGCGGGATGCGAGAGAGGCAACGCCGGTCCCGCTCCAGGAAACCCTTGATGTGCTGGAACGGCTGGCCTCAACGATTGATCGCGACGCGCAGCATCCCGATCTTGTGGACCACGCCGAGGGCCAGATCGCTCGCGCCCTTGATCGCCTGATCGAGCGCAAGGAGACGCCAAGGGCCGAGGACCCCGTTTCGACCACGCGTTTAATCGATCTGTTCACGCTGGTGGCGACATCGCAAGGTCCTCAAACGGAAGAGGACACCGAGGCGAATTTTGAACGTGGCGCATCGTGGGGCTCGCCCGCGCCACGTGTCGACGCCGCCAAGCTCGCGCTTGCTCTCTCGCGAGGACGGCCCGACCTGTACTCTGCGCTCGCACTGCGAATCGATGCGTTACTTCAGGATCCGCACCCGGCGGTACGGCTCATGGCGGCGCTTTATCTACCGCGAATCAGTGCACTTGATACTGAAGGATTCTGGCGACGGCTGTCGGCACGTTTCGATGTGGAGACCAACCTGGGCGTGCTCGACCATGTTATGCCGGACGTGCTCTGCCGTTTTGTTCCTCATGCGCCGGATCGGGTGCTGCAGTTGGCGCTTGGGCTCCTGGGGCGCTTTGCGGATGCGCCCGATAAGCAAGCGCGAATGCGCAAGTCGCTCGCAAATTCGCTCACGATTCTCTGGGTGACCCATGAGCGGCAGGCCGCCCATGCGGTGATAGACGGCTGGATCGCGATGCCGACCGAGCATCTCCCCGAACTCTGTAACGTCCTCGGGACACTTCGCAAGGCGTTGGTGCTCGGCCTCGACGGCAAGGCGAATGAGGATACGGAGCAGAATGCGATTCGACATCGCTCCCAGGCGCTTGTGCATGCGGTGGCCCAGGCGGCGGACGGCGGCCTTGCTGACTATTTTGCAATCAAGAAGCCTGACGAGGCGGCGCAAGAGCAGGGGCGCGCCATGGCCAGGCTGCTTGATGCGGTCTGTCACGAACTCTACTATGCCTCGGGAGCCAGCCATACTGACCAGGAGGCCGAGCCTGCCCTCGGAGGCGCGGGGCTCCGCCTGTTCTTCGACGAAATTGCGGATACACTGGAGATCATTGGCAATCATGCCACGCCGCACACAGTCTATAATCTGCTCAACCTGCTGGAATTCCTGCGGCCGTTCGATGCCGCACGTGCGTTCGACCTCACAGCACACGCCCTGCTCGGCGGTGGGCGCAAGACGGGCTATCAGTTCGAATCCCTCGGCGCGGACCAGTTTGTCAAACTCATTGGCATATTCCTCGCCGATCATAAGCAACTCTTCGAGGAGGAAGGCCGGCGTGGCTTGTTGATCAACTGTCTCGACATGTTCATGAACGCTGGCTGGCCCGCTGCGCGCCGCCTGCTCTATTGTCTGCCGGAATTGCTGCAATGAACAGGGGGCGCGTCGAGAATGAGTTTCGACTTGGACTCGAAGAGTTGCTCAAAACAATCGAGGATGAGCAAACACGTCCGGCGATCAACCCCTATGCTGGCGCTGGCGATGCCGTGTTTCACGAGCATGATACCCGGATTTTCTTTTTCGACCGGCTGCTGCAATTGCTTGGCTGGGACCGAGGTGCGGGCGGGAATGTCGCTGAGGAAGCGCGTATCAAGGCAGAGACGACCAGATTCATTGACTATCTGGGCGTCAAAGCCAATCCCAACATACCCATATTCATATTGGAAGCCAAGGCCTGGGACAAGCCGCTCATTAGAGCATTTTAATATTGAAAAAGTCTAGCAATAGTGCTATGCTCATGCCATGGGCATAGCAACAAAAGAAGTTCGAGAATTGGCGGTAAAGGCATACTTATCAGGCAAAGGGACGCTGGAAACCGTGTCCAGGATGTTTGAATGTCACACGAGCACGCTCAAACGCTGGCTCCGAGAATATAAAGAGGAGAACAGGCTTGAGCCGCGCCGCAGAGGGCACATGGCCGCGGCCTTCTCTCCCCAGGAGCGAGAACAGCTTGTTGCGTTTCTGGAGGAACATCCAGACGTTACCCTTGAGCAAGTCCGCGAACGATTTGCAAAAACATGCTCGCTTGTCACCGTGCACAATACCATCCGAGCGCTCGGGTTCAGCTATAAAAAAAATCGCTACGCGCGGCTGAGCAAGAGCGGGAGGATGTAAAACAGGCGCGTGAGAAGTGGCCTGAAACTGTGCAACAGATTCCTCCTGAGCGCCTTGTCTTTCTGGATGAGTCCAGCGCCAAAACGAATATGACCCGCCTCTATGGTCGAGCGCTTTATGGCAATCGTTGCGTGGACGCCGCCCCACATGGCCATTGGAAAACGACGACCATGCTGTCTTCCATTCGACTGGATGGAAGTACGGAATGCGTTGTCTTTGATGGTGCTGTTAACGCTGAAATTTTCCGCATAAATAGAGAAAAAATGCTTGCACCACGCCTCCGCGACGACGACGTTGTCGTAATGGACAATCTTTCTGCATATAAAGACCAAAAAGTTATAGTACTCATAGAACAACGAGGCGCAAGAGTGCTTCTTCTGCCAGCATACAGCCCTGATTTCAATCCCATTGAAAAGATGTGGAGCAAAGTAAAGCAGATCTTACGATCCATAAAGGCTCGTTCGCAAGAGACACTGCTCAAAGCCATTGCCACGGCCCTGGATGCCGTCACAGCCCAGGACGCAAAAGGGTGGTTTGCCTCCTGCGGGTATAGCTCTTTTCAAAATTAATATGCTCTAGCGACTGGTCCAGTTCTCCTGGGCCACTTCTGGCGCCAGGACCAGAACGGCGGTACATTGGGGGCGGTAAGGTGGTAGACAGAAAGAGGGGATTTTACGATAATGGCGAGCTTGATTTGCCTAAACCTCTGAATTTATTCAATAAATATTCGAAATCATTCCAGAATGATGAACGGCGGAAGCTTCGTGCGGAGCTTTTGGCGCTATGGATGAGTTGGAGCAGGTGCTTGAGAAACTGTCCACTTTAAGTTATTAAGCCGAATCAGGCAAGCTGCCGCCCGTGGCTGTGCCCCCCGCCAGGGCCCTGCCGTTCCGACGTTGTTTGAGGCGTTTTAATATGGTTGTCCCTCCAGCCCCGTTAGAGTTGGTAGGGAGAACGCGAATGCGAGTTCGAAAAACAAACCACACGTACGTCGATATTGACTTTGCCAAGTCGTGATTTCGGTATGTGTTTGAGGATTGCAGAATGGATATTACGGCAATACGGGGAAAGGATGGTTTTCTTTTTTTAGGTGGGGACTCCAATCCGGTTCTGGATCAGATAACAGCAAGAAGAAACCTGTCGACAGCAATGCTGCAACGATGGAACACTAGCATCAATGCCCGTGTAGATTTTTGTAAAAAAAATGGCTGTGAGTATTTTGTCTTCATAGCGCCTAACAAGCATTGCGTATATAGAGAATTCCTCCCCGAAGGGCTTTTCGTTTCAGACAAACGTGTCGCCAAGCAGCTTGAGCAGGTATCGTCAAACGTTTTTTATCCATGCAGCACGTTAAGAAAATACACAGACTGCTTGACATACTATAAGCTTGATACCCATTGGAATGAGGTGGGTTGCTGTGTCGCATGGAATGAGTTCTTTCAGAGCAAGCTTGGACTTGATGGGCTAAAAATTCCTGGCGTTAAAGAATTTAAAACAGGCCCAGGCGATCTTGGAGCAACAATTGATCCCAAGATGAGCAGTTACGCCTATAGTGTCGAATTGGAGCACACTTCAAAATCGACATGGGATAACTTACTTTTTGAGAGGGGCCTGGTGCGTGTTTTTAAAAACACAATACCTAAGCAGAAAAGGGCGATTATCTTTGGAGACTCATTCAGTAATGGTTTTTTGAATCGCATCGCAGACTATTTTTCCGAAACATATTTTTTCCACACCCCGTTCTTTTACAAAGATATAATCACAAGACTGTCCCCAGATGTGGTGATAAACGCAAATGTCGAGCGCTTTTTTTATTCGCCCCTCCCTCTTGTTGGAACAATTGCCTCAGACCTTCTGCAGTATTTTTGGAATGGTCAGTACGACTGTTTCACGTTAAAACGATTTATGAGCGTGCCATGGAATGAAGTTTTCCCGCGAGACGTATACGATGAGATGCGTTCGTCTTCGGCGAATTTTATTGACACGTATACTCATTTTAAATTCAATACTGTGGAGGGGTTGCTGAGGGCTGCCCCCGGGCAGTCACAGCTTGAAAGACTGGACGAGCTAATAGCGTATAATCAACTGCCCTTCTTCTATTATCAAAAGTCAATACTACAAACAAAAAATGGTGATTTTCAAGGCGCTTCGGAGTCCATTGAAAGGGCGCTGGATAGTTGCCCCAGAAGTGATGTTTATTTATTTAGATCGAGTAACATATTTTCAGACTTGGGGATGTATGACCAGGCGATCAAGAGAGCTCAAGATGCTATAGCAGTCAAAGACAACTACGCACATTTTTATTCCCATCTTGGAAATCTCTTGTGGAAAACCGGTGATCTTGATGGCGCCAA
>NC_022444.1:3461920-3465905 GCF_000468495.1 Megalodesulfovibrio gigas DSM 1382 = ATCC 19364 | reverse complement strand
GAAAGCTCAAGATGCTATAGCCGTCAAAAATGACGACCCTCATTTCTATTCACACCTTGGGAGTCTGCTGTGGAACATCGGTGATCTTGATGGCGCCAAAGAAGCTCAGGCGAAGGCGATTGCTCTTGCTAAATAGGTGCGACCGAAGGGCCCATCCAAGCATCCCCCGGATGATGGAGCCCTTGAAGGCAGGGAGTGTCGCAGCAGTGTTGAAGTTGCACGAAAAGAGGTGCCTTGAGAACAGCATATTCGGGGACTCCTGCTTAAATTGCATCAATCAATATGGTACGGTGGCGCACCGCCTCTCCTTCCCCTCCTTGCTCTAATCCTGCCCCTGCTGATACAGCACCGCACCCACACGCGCAATAGATTGTCGCAGTGCGTCATGTGCTAATAGATTGCGTGCAGGCAGGCCGCACTGGTTCTCAGCGATAAAGCCAATCCTCTGAGAAATGAGGGGCTCGCTATGGCTATGGAGGATGAGGCCAATATCCGAGCCGGACTGTGGGAGCTGTGGGACGATCCTGCTGCTCCAGGAACTGGCACGCCGCTGCACTCGGCCACTCTCTTGACCACCGAGGTCAACGTCCTGGTCGCGCCCATCCACGACCGCATGCCGGTCATCCTCAGCCCCTTCCCGGGAGAGAGTATGCGGAAGGAATCGGTGGGGACTGGGGTGAACAAGGCAGGGAATGAGGCGTTTTGAGGCGGGGCGGAGTGCTTCGGGAGTTTGCACTCGACTGTAAACAACGGGCGGGGAGGGTGGTGCGATGCAACAGGGGGCACGGTAATGTGCGACCCCCATCACTTCACTCCAGCGAACTGCATTGCCGATCGTAAGATACTCCAGACAGGCGGCAATGGACTGTTGCACTGCCGCGGCATCGGGTCGCGCTGCAAGCACGGCGAGCACCTCGGCGATCATGGCGTTGGTGGGGATCAGTTCGGACGGGCTCTCCCGCATTCAGTCCAAGAGCACAGACAGGACCCGCTCGGGAGGAAGCGTGGCTATCTCCTGCCGCGAAGGGGCATACATCCCGGCCGGAGGACGGGCACAGCTGCGCCGTCCCCGTCCTTGATGTGGTGCCGGTGGTGCTGCAGGGTCATGGCCAGAGCCTGCGCCGAAATGCCGAAGCGATCATTCTCGGGATGCTGCATGTGTTCTTCTCGCGCATCTCGCACTCGACTGCAAACCCCAGTTCATCCCTCAGTGTCCCGCAACACCGCGGCCCCCTGTTCCAGGGCTGCAGTCTCGGCGGGCTGGCAGCAGCACGCCCTGAGAGACTTTGCCCGCGCCGCTTGCCTGGGGCAGGCGGGGAGGGCTGTCTTGCCCCCCCCGTATCCACCCAGGCCAGGACGCCATGCAGCACCATCCTGGGGTACTCCATCATTCTGCAGCAAACGTTCTCGGCATGCTGTGCCAGACGTGTATTGGAGTTTGTATGTGATTGCAAAAAGCTGAGGCTATCGCATGAAGTGATGCAATCGTGCTGTGATTGGCACTTAAAGAGTGATGACCTTGAAGCAAAATCATTGAGGGAAGAAATGTTACGTTGGGGTGGCAGGATTTCTATCCGCGTTGTATCTTTTCTGGGCGTATGATGACTTGCTTGGTTCTTACTTGATTTGCATTAGGATGTACAAATCTGCTAATGAAATGAATCTGGATCAATAATTCAAGCAAGGCAGGCAATCAATGGTGTATGGCAAGATAATGCAGAGGAAATGGTGCAGAGGTCTCGCTGTCAATCATCTGCCTGGTCGCAGTGAGACGCGAAAAGCGCAAAAAAGTGAAGGCTCTCAGTGCCGTTAAGACAATGAGAGCCTTCTTGGAAATCTCAACTGGCGGAGGGAGAGTCCGTCTAAAATACATCATAAATATTTGAAATAATGGAGTAATCAAAATAAATAAAATATTATTACCTGGTATCTTACCATGAAAAAACTTTGCTAGTAGCAAGCTGTTAGTTTATCATATATTATTATGATAGCAGTTCTCAATCTAAAATTTATGGAAGAGTTGTCCGCAAATTTTTATGCTAGGAAATTGTCTGCATTGTCTGCATTGTCTGCGAAGCTAGTAACCACGCCACTTCCCAGACGCAGACATTAAGTCTGCAATGTCTGCATTGTCTGCATGAGCGCGAAGCATGGCCGCGGCAGGATGGACAATACACATTACGGTGTGTATTTTTAAGCCATGAACAGCCGGGACGTGGTGAAAATTCTGGAGGCGGCAGGCTTCGTGCTGGTGAGCATTCGGGGCAGCCATCACAAGTATCGCCACCCGGACGGGCGCATGACCATTGTCCCGCACCCCAAAAAAGACCTTGGCACAGGACTGGTCCGCAAAATTCTGCGCCATGATGCCAAGCTCGAAGAGGAGTGACCATGTACTTTCCTGCCGCAGTTTTCATGGAGCAGGGCAAGGCCGTGGGTGTGAGCCTGCCGGATATTCCGGGTTGCAACACTGCCGGTGAATCCTTGGAAGAAGCCCTGGCCAATGTGCAAGAGGCCGTGGAATTGGCCCTGGACGACGCGAGCGAACGGCCTGTACCCTCCGACTTCGCAGCGCATGCAGGAAGTCCGGAGTATGCAGGGGCTGTGTGGGCGCTGGTGAATGTGGACCTGGGCTTTCTGGATGCCCGCACGGTGCGGGTCAATATCACCCTGCCAGCCGGGACGCTGGAAGAGATAGACCGGGCGGCCAGTGGCCGGGGCTTGTCCCGCTCCGCCTTCCTGGTCCAGGCGGCACGACGGGAAATGGTGAGGGCGTGAGGCCGGGCGCTTGCCGATGATGCTGGGTGCGGTATCAAAAGGCATGGAAGCTCAGATGCCCAGATTTGAAGACTATCCGTTCCAGATCATCCCATTGGCCGAAGGGCTTGGACGGCGGCAGGCAGGGGCGTGATTGCTGGTCGTGCGACCAATAAAACCAACACAATCCTACTCCAGAATGACCCCTGCCCGGCCTCTTTGATCCTGCAATATCGAAGAATCAAAGTTGAGAATCCTCAAGTTAAAAAGTACAATGATTTCAGTTCGCCAATTCCGGCGAGCGCGGAATCATTGGATGTTTTACGGGTAGAATTCTGCCTTTTGGATAAGTGCCTGCAATCGTTCTTTGTCACGTTGGCGTGACCCCCCCGCCCTCGAGGAAAATTCGAGAGCGGGCATTGACTTGGTGCAATGATTGCACTATGGTCATTCCATGGTCACGGCGCACCGCATCGGCAATATCAGAATTGATGTTCGCGGCAGGGAGCACAACCCACCGCATGTGCATATTGATGGCCCGAATGGTCCGGTGCGGGTGTTCCTGAATGACATGGCGGTGCTTGGATCACGCAAGGCTATCCGCGCCAGCGGCGAAGCCCTGGCCTGGATCGAGGTCAACCGCCAAGCACTGCTTCAACTGTGGGAGGAACTGAATCCATGAAGCGGGTTGCTTATCCCGATACCGCCCACGCACGAATCATTGAGGCCACCGCAGACGGTGGCACGGTCCTGCGTATTGTCTGGGAAAACGGCCACACCAGCGCCATTGACCTTTCCCCGTGGATTGATGCCCATGCAGACTTGGCCGGACTCCGCGCCCGTGGTGTTTTCGCCCGCGTCCAGGTAGGCGAGTTCGGCGGGTTTGTTCATTGGGGCGAGGACGGCGACGAAGAGCCGGCTATTGACGGGCTGCATCTGTGGCTCATGGAGCAATGGCAGCGCGGACTTCCGCTGACCCCTGGCACGCTGAAGCGCTGGCGCGAATCACGGGGGTTGACGCTGGAACAGGCCGCGAACGCCACGGGCATCAGCCGGCGGCAATGGGCGTACTATGAGGCCGGGCAGACGGTCATCCCGTATGGCCTGGGACTGGCCTGCAAGGGGTATGACGCGCTACGGGAAGAGGCGGCGTGAAGACAGCAGAGCAAATGCTGAGGATCCGCAATGTTGGGTCAGAGCAGTTTGACTAGCCCGCATATTGCATGAA